>NZ_KV917378.1:615868-915868 GCF_002019735.1 Salipaludibacillus agaradhaerens | reverse complement strand
AGTAGACGGGGATATTTGGCAAGTTATGGAGTTCCAACACGTCAAGCCAGGTAAAGGAGCTGCCTTTGTCCGAACAAAATTACGTAGTATGAGGAACGGTAGTATTCAAGAAAAAACATTCCGTGCAGGAGAAAAGGTAGCAAAAGCACACTTAGAAAATAGTAAAATGCAATATTTATATTCAAGTGGGGACACGCATTCGTTTATGAATACATCGACATATGAACAACTTGAATTATCTAGCGCTCAAATTGAAAACCAACTTAAATATTTGAAAGAAAATATGGAAGTGCATATTTTGCAGTATCAAGATGAAATCCTTGGTGTAGAAGTTCCTAATACAGTTGAATTAACTGTAACAGAGACAGAACCTGGTATTAAAGGGGATACGGCTTCAGGGGGAACGAAGCCAGCGACCCTCGAGACGGGGTTAACTGTCCAAGTACCTTTTTTTGTTAATGAAGGTGACGTACTAGTTATTGATACGAGAGATGGTAAATATGTGTCACGAGCCTAATGGTGATTTTTTCATCACGTTCACAGAAAATATTCTGTGGGCGTTTTTTTATTTTGGTTTTGTATAAGCCGTTTTTGGAGCGACTAGTATCTTTACATTAATTGTCTTTCAAGATTAGTTAAAGGTTAGCACTTTAATAAATTCTTTATAAGATTAGAGGTTTTTCGCACGTCTATGGTCATAAATAGGACAGGCGCACATATAATTTCTTAGACAGCCGCGATGAGCCACTAGTCATCAGAAATGAGGGTGGTAATGATGGAAGAAGTGATGCGCATTGTCCCGAAAGTTGTGAAAAATTTCTTGAAAGCATATACGGATAAAGATTGGCAGACGATAGAGGAAATACGGTTGAGAATTGGTAAAAATATTGAAGTAGTAAGAACCAATGGCTCACCGTTATCCGAAACTTCTCCTCTATTTACAGAGCAAGACGCAACAATGATGCTTTCTCTTTTAAGCCAACATTCTCTTTATCGGCTGGAAGAAGAATTAAGACGAGGTTATATTACTATTTCAGGAGGGCACAGAGTAGGAATTGCTGGAAGAGTCGTGGTTGAAACAGGTAAAGTGAAAGGTCTTAGGGAAATTGGCTCATTTAATATTCGTATCGCTAAACAAAAAGTCGGCGTTAGTGAACCTTATATTAATGCCATCTATAAACGAGATAAATGGCTAAACACGTTAATTATCGGACCACCAAAAACAGGGAAGACCACATTATTAAGAGATCTGGCAAGGCAAATAAGTCAAGGCATAGAAAGTAAGGGAATCAGAGCCAGAAATGTAGCTATTATTGATGAGCGGTCTGAAATTGCCGGATGTATCCGTGGTGTCCCACAGCATCACTTTGGTTCTAAAATAGATGTGCTGGATGCCTGTCCAAAAGCTGAAGGCATGATGATGATGATACGGTCAATGAGTCCAGACGTCCTCATTGTGGATGAGATAGGCAGGGAAGAAGATGTTACTGCTGTAATGGAGGCAGTATATGCGGGCGTTACAGTCATTTCAACGGTGCACGGAGATTCAGTTAGAGATGTTGTAAGAAGACCTACTATAAAACAACTGATCACACATGAAGCCTTTCATTCAGCTATTGAATTGACTCATGTTGGCAAGAGAGGGACTAACATCTCCTTGGCCCCCTCTGCATTAAATAATAACGTGGTGTTAAGAACATGATGTGGCTAGGGGCGGCTATCATCATTCTGACGTCTACTGGAGTAGGGTGGGAATTGTCAAAAAGATTAGAAAGACGAACGACATTGCTACGTCATATGAAAGTAGCCCTTGAAACTCTTGATACAGAAGTGACTTTTGCCATGATACCGTTATGGGAAGCATTTGAGCAAATAGCCAAGCAACTCCCTGCTCCTGCTAAAGATTTTCTAAACGGAGTTTCAACACGCCTAAAAGACAATGAAGAATCCACACAACAGGCATGGGAAGAAGAGTTAAATTATTGGAAAACAGATGTTGACCTTGATGCAAAAGACATTGATATTTTGAAACAATTCGGACAAACGTTAGGAAGGCAAGATATTGAAGGGCAGCGTAAACAAATTCAATTAACTCAAGCATATTTAGAAACAATGGAGCAGACAGCTTTGGAAACTCAAAAAAAATATGAATCTATGTACCGCAGTTTAGGCCTTTTAGGGGGTTTATTATTAGTGATTATGCTTCTTTAAAGGAAGGTTCGAGGAGGCGATCAATTGAACTATGATGTAGGGTTAATTTTTCAAATAGCGGGTGTTGGGATCGTTGTGGCAATGATTCATACTGTTTTGAAACAAATGGGGAAAGAAGAAATTGCCAATTGGGTAACACTCATTGCCTTTGTTGTTGTTCTTTACATGGTAGCGACAGTTATCGATGATCTATTTCAAAAAATAAGAAGTGTCTTTTTGTTCCAAAGCTGAAGGAGGCAGGGGGAATGGAAATTATCCAGATTGTCGGTTTAGGGATGATTACAACGTTCCTAGCTCTTGTTATTAAAGAGCAAAAACCGATCTTTGCCTTTCTTCTTACTATTTTTACTGGTGTTATTATATTTGCCTTTTTAATAGATAAAATTGCCCTATTAATTGAAATGATTGAAACATTAGCTACTGAAGCGGACATTAATCTCGTTTACGTACAGACGATCTTTAAAATTATTGGAATTGCCTATATTGCAGAATTTGGTGCGCAAATTGCAAGAGATGCTGGTCAAGGCTCAGTAGCATCTAAAATTGAATTGGCTGGAAAAGTTCTCATTATGATTATGGCAATCCCTATTATATCTGTCATTATAGAGACCGTATTAACACTCATTCCGGCTGCGATGGGGGATGGAGGATGAAACGGACAACGATTGTATGCCTTTTCTTTTCTTTTTTTTTCACTTTTACAGGGACGAGCCTTGCTGAAGAGGATGATTCACTCAGTGATGAAGACCTAATAGAAGAACAACTAAACTATTTAGATTTAGAAGAAATCAGTGATTTTTGGGATATTGTCCGTCACGAGTATGATGGCTTTCTTCCTGAGACACAGAAAAAAGAATTTACTGAACTATTTAGAGATAATGGGCATTTTTCTATTACAGAATGGCTAAAAGGGTTTTTAAATTATTTCTTTCATGAAATTATTACACACGGCCGATTAATAGGAACATTAATTTTATTAACTGTCTTTAGCTTAATACTCGTTCATCTTCAACAAGCATTTGAAAAGCATACGATTAGCAAAGTGGCTTACGCCGTGACATATATGGTTTTAATGATCATTGCCCTTAATAGTTTTTATGTGGCAGTTGAACTCACGGAATCAACTATCTCAACAATGAGTCATTTCATGACAGCTCTTATTCCATTAATACTCGTGCTGATGGCAACAGTAGGCAGTATCACCTCTGTCTCCCTTTTTCATCCTATCATTATGTTTATTGTTCATACAAGCGGGTTGTTCGTCCAATATTTTATCCTACCTCTTTTATTACTTTCTACAATCTTATCTATCGTAAGTACGATGACAGATCATTATAAAGTATCGAAACTTGCAAGTTTATTACGAACAATCGCCGTGGGCAGCTTAGGCATTTTCTTAACAGTTTTTTTAGGTGTTATGTCTGTGCAAGGGGCAGCAGCAGCAGTAACTGATGGCATTGCAGTTCGGACAGCCAAATTTGTCACAGGAAATTTTATTCCCGTAGTTGGGAGGATGTTTACAGATGCGGCTGATACCGTCATGGGTGCTTCATTGCTTTTGAAAAATACAATCGGTATTTTAGGCTTGTTGATTTTGCTTATTGTATGTACGTTTCCTGCCTTAAAAGTATTGGCTATCTCCGTCATCTATTCGTTTGCATCAGCGATCTTACAGCCTTTAGGAGGTGGTCCTGTTATCGAATGTTTGGCTATTATCGGAAAAAATATATTGTTCGTCTTTGCGACTTTAGCCGCCGTTTCTCTCATGTTTTTTCTCTCGATCACAATAATGATTATTTCCGGTAATTTATCGATTATGCTTAGATGATTAGATGGATGATAGAAGGGTGTGGCTATAGTGGGGCTAGTGATTAACTGGATCACAAATATTATATTGCTTATATTATTCGCCACGATCCTTGAACTTTTATTGCCTAATGCTTCAACTCATCGGTATATTAAGCTAGTTATCGGGCTTATTTTATTGCTTATTTTGCTTCAGCCTGTTTTATCGCTTTTTAAAATGGATACTGAAAATGTTATTAGTCAAATGGAAAAATGGGGTCAATCAATTAACGCTGATATGGAAAATATAGACGACCTAGAAAAATCAGATATAGAATCCGTTTCTCTTGCATATATTTCTGAACAAGTGGCTGTCCAATTAAAAAAACAAGCCAATGCCAAGCTGGTTGAAGAGTATGGAATGACGATAATCGATGTGACTGTCGCGTTTCATTCTCTTCATGAACCGACAGATAAAGAGAACTTTGCAGGTATTGAGGTGACAATTGCGCCAGCTGGTGCTAGTGAGGAAAGTGTTGAGGGCGAAGGAGATGATGAAAATATTCATATTGCCAAAATTGAGATTGAAAATAAGGCACCAGAAGAAGTTAACACAGAAGAGGGGGAGGGGACACGAGATATGAGAGATCGCTTGTCATACTTATGGGAAGTTCCTGAAGATCTCATAACAATTTATGAAGAAGGCGGGGATAATAAATGACTCGAAAACGTTGGGAGACATCTATATTCCAGTCCTTTTCATTAAAAAATAAAGGAAAAAAAATCCGTTTGATATATTTACTGGGGTTATTAGTTATCGGAGTCGTCCTAATGATAATAGGAAGTCTTTTTAACAAAGAAGAAGCTTATGAGCCAACACTCATGATGAACGAAACTGATGATGAAAGAAGGGAGGATGTGACCACTTTTAAGTCGGATGAACAAAGTGAGGAATCTCTTGACAAAGAAGAATATGAGGCATTTTATGAAAAAGAATTAACTCATGCTTTAGAAGAAATTGTCGGTGTCTCCAATGTAACAGTGATGGTAAATACCACAGGTACAAGCAGACAAATTTATCAAACGAATGATTCAAAAAAAGAACAGCTCACAGAAGAAACAGATAGTGAAGGCGGTAGCCGAAAAGTCACCGATAGTTCTATAGATGAACAAGTGGTGATCGTTAGAAGAGGAGAAAATGAAGAACCATTACTCGTGGAGTCACAAAAGCCGGATATTAGTGGTGTTTTGATCGTGGCAAATGGTGTTGATAACATCCAAGTGAAAACGTGGGTAGTTGAAGCAGTTAGTAGGGTGCTTGATATTCCTTCACATAGAGTGTCGGTAATGCCAAGAAAACAAAAGGAGGATGCTTCATGATTTTAAAAAGACAAACAGTATGGTTACTAACAATGTTAAGCTTGATTATTGTCCTTTCGGTGTATTATATTTCAATGGATCGCGTGCAAGATCCGCAAACAGCAGTTACAGATATTGAAGAAGCAACTAACGATGAGTCGATGGAAGAAGAATTAGAGTTCGAATGGGTAGATGGAGATGATATTACGTTTGTGGAACTAGACGATGTAGAGGATGTCTTAGGGGAGGCTGGATTATCAGAACAGATGAATACCGATGAGATGTTTGATACTATTCGCTTGCAGCGTCAAGATGCAAGAGGGCGTTTAAATGAAGAGTATACAAATGTTATTGTTTCAGCGGAAACTGATCCTGAAATCCAAGTTGAAGCACTTGAAAAAATCGAAAATCTTCAAGCGATGTCTCAGCAAGAAGAAATGGTGGAGACAATCATTCGGTCAAAAGGATATGAGGATGCTCTTGTCATGACAGAAGACAATCAAGTTAATATTTACGTAAAATCAAATGAATTAACAACTGAGCAAGTAACTGAGATCAACCAACTAGCATATGAACATTTAGGTATTGAGTCAATTAGGGTTGGGTTTCATGCTGGTGATTGACAGCATTAATTAAAAAATGACTGAGTAGGCCCGCCATTAGGTGAGGGCCTTTTCTTCATGATAACATGTAAACAGAACGACTTCATGCTAACATAATAGAAAGATCTGGGTACATATTGTGAATTGACAAGTTTTGATGACGCAATCAATCGAATTTGTCGGTAGATGTATACCTAAATGATCGATTCAGATGTTTATTTCCCTATTCTTCAGGCAATAAATGAAGCAGTTATGTAACGGAAAATGATTTTTATGGCTGAGGGTGGTATAATACCCTATTGGAAAAATTATTTTAATCAGATTTTGTTAAGGAGAGATTTAACATGGAGTGGTCAGAACTGACAGAAGGTGCGAAAGCAGTCCTTGAGCAAACAAGGAATATTAAAAATGATAAAATTCAGATTGTGGAATTTGAAGTAGGTTACGAGCAGCCGGCAGAAGTAGCAGGTGATAGTGAACCTGTCAGTATTCAAGAGGAAGATTACGCAAGCTTAAAGAGATTCACAGCCGAGAACGAATACGGGGAAAAATATCATATGGCTCGTAACAAAAACATAGTCAAAATTATTTTATTAGAGAAAGATAAAATTCCTGATAATCTGTCAGACTTTCCGGTGTTTAGAGAGTATAAAAACACTGTTGAGTAAGGTATGGTAGTACAGTCTTCCTGATGTAAACGAGTTTCTCGTAGGGGAGACTTTTTTAAAACGGGAGATGGCTCGATCCAAAGAAATGATCATTCACTGAAGTAAATTCAAACATCTAAAATGTTTATATTATATTTTAGAATAAAAAAAGGTTCCCATTTAACAAAATTTAAGGTAGCATATTTTTAGGACTAAGTCATAAGACATGCCTAAATCCACTAGATGATCCATCATGTATAAGTTTATGTCACTTATACAGCTAAATTATGAATGGGGTGTGAAAAATGCTAAATATTGAAGAAATACGTGAACTAATCAAGTTAGTTGATGAGTCGAGTATTGATGAATTTAAATATGAACATAATGGCGCCAAAGTAGCCATGAAAAAAAATAGTGCAGCGAGTACTAGTTATTCCACAGTACCAACGCCTTCAAGTGACTCTCAAAAAGGAGTAGCACTATCTCAACATAACGAGACGCCTGACGAAAAACAGACTGAAAGCGTGACACCTGCTAGTAATGACTCGCAGGGAGCTGAAACACCACCAAGCGCAGGGTTACATACCATAACCTCGCCGATGGTAGGGACATTTTATAACTCACCATCACCAGAGTCCGATCCTTATGTAAAAAAGGGAGATCGCATTGGAAGTGATTCAGTTGTATGTATCGTTGAAGCAATGAAGTTAATGAATGAAATTGAAGCTGAAGTCAAGGGGGAAATTGTTGAGGTCCTCGTTGAAAATGGACAGTTAGTCGAATACGGCCAAGAACTTTTCCTAGTGAAGCCGGAGTAGGAGATGAGCTTATGTTAAAAAAGGTTCTGATTGCAAACCGTGGAGAAATAGCTGTTAGAATTATTAGAGCGTGTAAAGAATTAAATATACAAACCGTAGCTGTCTATTCAGAAGCTGATGATGATGCACTTCACGTTCGCCTTGCAGACGAAGCTTACTGTATTGGTCCTGTTTCTTCCGCTGACAGTTATCTCAATTTCACTAATATAATGAGCGTAGCCACGTTAACAGAGGTAGATGGTATTCATCCTGGATACGGCTTCTTAGCAGAGAACGCTGACTTCGCAGAAATTTGTGCTGCATGTAACATTACCTTTATCGGACCTAGTCCTTGGGCAATCAGTCAAATGGGTACAAAAGATGTTGCAAGAACAACGATGAAAAAAGCTGGTGTTCCAGTCGTGCCTGGTTCTGAAGGGCTTGTTGAAACAATTGAAGATGGCGTATCCGTTGCTGAAACAATCGGCTATCCAGTCATCATTAAAGCAACAGCAGGCGGTGGTGGAAAAGGGATTCGCGTTGCACATAATGAAAAAGAGCTTAGAAAAGGTATTTCAATCACTCAACAAGAAGCGCAAGCGAATTTTGGTAATCCAGGCATCTACTTGGAAAAATACATAGAAGACTTCCGGCATGTTGAAATTCAAGTGCTTGCAGATAACCATGGGAATACGATTCATCTTGGTGAGCGCGATTGTACGATTCAACGTCGGTTGCAAAAACTTGTAGAAGAGTCGCCATCACCAGCTTTGAGTGAGCGTGTGAGAGCCAAAATGGGAGAAGCAGCAGTTAAAGCAGCAGAAGCAGTTAACTATGCTGGAGCAGGAACCATTGAATTTATTTATGACCATAACACGGAAGAATTCTTTTTTATGGAAATGAATACGCGTATTCAAGTGGAACATCCTGTGACCGAAATGGTAACAGGTGTAGACCTTATAAAAGAACAACTTTTAGTTGCGTCAGATGAAAAGCTTTCCTATACTCAAGAGGAGATCACTTTTGAAGGGTGGGCGATTGAATGCCGCATTAACGCTGAGAATCCTGACAAAAATTTCATGCCTTCACCTGGTAAAATTGACATGTATCTTCCGCCTGGAGGACTAGGTGTTAGAGTGGATAGTGCTGTTTTTCCTGGTTATACCATCACTCCTTATTATGACTCAATGGTTGCGAAGTTAATTACTTATGGCAAAGACCGTAATGAAGCTATAACTAAGATGAAAAGAGCTCTTGATGAATTTGTGATAGACGGCGTGGATACAACCATTCCATTCCATCGACGCCTGTTTGAGCACGATGTGTTTACTGGTGGTCATTTTAATACAAAGTTTTTAGAAACGTACTCATTAAAGTCAGAAGACGACGAATGATTTAAAGGAGGAGCAACATGTCAGAAAATCATCTGATTCACATGTCTGAAGATAAGAGTGATTTAGGGAAAGTGGAGATCTCTCCGGAAGTCATTGAAATTATTACAGGTCTTGCAGCTTCAGAGGTAGAAGGGATTGCTATGCTCAGAGGTAACTTTGCGTCTGGAGTAGCCGAAAGACTAGGACGAAAAAGTGCTCATGGTAAAGGTGTTAAAGTAGACTTAGTTAATGACGGGGTTAAGCTGGATGTCTATGTCATAACAAATTATGGCGTATCTATCCCAGAAGTGTGCCATAAAGTTCAGGAAAACATCGTTCAGACGTTAAAAAACATGACGGCTATTCAAGTTTTAACTGTTGATATCCATGTGGTAGGTGTTCATTTTGAGACGAGGAATGAACAAGAAGCTACAAAAAAGAACTAAATAAAGGGAGGGTGTCTCAACGAGTGACTTACTTAGTGAGACACCCTTTTTCCGTTGCATAGAGTCGTGATGGACGACGTCTGTATTCCCACGTAAAGTTATGCTATCATCTAATATGACATATAAAAACATTATATGTGTTTAACTGTGAATGAAAAAAGTAAAAGGCCGAATTAAAGGAGAAATGGCATGAATCGCAGATTAGCTAGAATTAGAACGGTACAAGCATTATATCAAATCGAAATGACTGAAACGGCCCCATCTGAAGCGATGGCATCCGTCTTGCAAGATAATGAAGTTCCTGACGATTTTTTTCACGGACTTGTTAACGGAACAGTATCACACTTGCAGGAAATAGATCGTCTTCTAACTGATGCGCTTGAGCATTGGTCCATTAATCGTATTTCTCGTGTAGACCGAGCAATTTTACGACTTGCTGTGTACGAAATGAAATATGAAACGGACATTCCTGTTAATGTTTCCATAAATGAAGCCATTGATTTAGCTAAAGGCTTCGCAGGAGAAGAAGAATCAGGGAAATTTGCCAACGGTGTCTTGTCTAAAATTGCTGAGACACTTGAAAAATAACATTATTCTGTTTATCTAAGGGGGAGACGTCATGAGTGCTATCATTATTTCTGGAAAAGAGTTAGCTCAGGAAAAAAGACAAAATATGAAATTACAAACAGAGGAATTAAAACAAAAAGGGATGGTTCCTGGCTTAGCGGTCATACTTGTAGGAGAAGATCCTGCATCGCAATCATACGTTAGAGCAAAGGAGCGGGCGTGTAAAGAGATAGGCGTTCATTCCGAACTTGATGAATTACCTGTCTCAATTTCTGAAGAAGAGCTCCTTCAAAAAATTGATGAATTAAATAAAGCTGATCATATTCATGGAATACTTGTTCAGTTACCGCTACCTGATCACATCTCTGAAGAGAAAGTCATTGAAGCCATTGATCCTGTAAAAGATGTGGATGGTTTTCACCCCATCAATATAGGGAGGATGATGATCGGCCAAGAAGCCTTTTTGCCTTGTACGCCATTTGGTATCGTAGAAATGATTAAATCAAAAAATATCGAACTCCAAGGGAAACATGTTGTGGTCATTGGTCGCAGTAATATTGTTGGAAAACCAGTAGGCCAGCTGCTGTTAAATGAACATGCGACAGTTACTTATTGTCACTCTCGTACTAAGAACATGTCAGATTACACCAAAAAGGCAGATATTTTAGTTGTGGCAGTAGGGCGTCCGTTAATGATAAATGCAGACCATATGAAAGAAGGGGCCGTTGTCATTGATGTAGGCGTTAATCGAAACGAAGAGGGAAAATTAGTGGGAGATGTAGATTTTAATTCAGCAAAAGAAAAAGCCTCATACATAACACCTGTCCCAGGGGGGGTAGGGCCAATGACAATCACAATGTTGTTGCATAATACAATCCTCTCTGCAGAAAGACACCTAAAAGAGGAGAACTAACGATGAATGGAGATTTTCTCTCAGTTAGCGATCTGACAAGAATAATTAAACAACGGCTCGATACAGAACAGGCTCTCCAAAACGTGTGGCTAAGAGCAGAAATATCCAATTTTAAACGCCATAGTAGAGGCCATATGTATTTTACGCTAAAAGATAATAACTCACGAGTTCAATCAGTGATGTTTGCAGGAAATAATCGTTATCTTAAGTTCTTACCCGAAGATGGTATGCGCGTCCTTATTAGGGGGGATATCTCAGTATATGAACCTTATGGCCAATATCAGCTATACGTCAAGGAAATGCAGCCTGATGGGATCGGTAATTTATATCTTGCCTTCGAAAAGTTAAAAAAGAAATTGGAGATGGCAGGCTACTTTAATGAAACGAGAAAAAAATCAATCCCTAGGATGCCTCGGTCCATAGCTGTTATTACTTCACCAACAGGTGCTGCTGTAAGAGATATTATGACGACATTAGCGAGGCGATACCCATTAGCCAAAGTGACCTTATTACCTGTCCTTGTACAGGGGCCAGATGCTCCTAATTCTATTGCGAGAGCTATCAAGCAGGCGAATGAAGTCGTTAGCTTTGATGTCATCATTGTGGGAAGGGGCGGTGGGTCACTGGAAGAATTGTGGGCTTTTAACGAAGAAGTTGTGGCCGAAGCAATCTATCAATCTGATATTCCCCTTATTTCGGCCGTTGGACATGAAACAGATGTGACGATCAGTGACTTTGTTGCCGATTTACGAGCACCTACCCCTACAGCTGCTGCTGAATTAGCGGTGCCAGACGCAGAAGACCTAACAACTAACGTTATAGAACGAAAACGGCGGTTAACGAGAGCTATGAAACATTTAATTAGTCAAGAAAAAGAGAGGCTCGCCTATTTAACACGGTCTTACGCATTTCGTTACCCTAAGCAGCTGCTTCTTCAAAAGGAGCAGGACTTGGATCGGATGAAAGAAAGGCTTGTTAGAGAAACAGAGAGAGTTCTTCAAAAGAAATCTGACAGTCAACAAAAATTGAACCAACGACTCGCTTTGCTTCACCCTCAGGAAAAAATTAAAAAAGAATCTGACAGGCTAGTACAAAATGACATTGCGCTTAAACGATACATGGCTGAAGTAGTGAAAGAACGACGGCACAAACTTTCTCTGCAAGTGTCAAAGTTAGACTTACTCAGTCCATTAAAAATGATGGATAGAGGATACAGTCTTGTATATAGCGAAGATAACGCCCTTGTTAAATCTATCGCTCAAGCACCTGTTTCTTCACCAATAACAGTGCAATTAAAAGATGGAAAACTGAAGTGCCAAGTGCAAAAGCAAGAAAAGAACAACAATGACGGATGATGGAGGATTTATACCATGGCGAAAAATAACGAGTCGCACACATTTGAGGAATCAATGGAAGCATTAGAAAACTTAGTGGAAAAATTAGAAAAAGGTGATGTTCCTCTCGAAGAAGCCATCACTATGTTTCAAGAAGGTATGACATTATCAAAAGAATGTCACGATCGCTTGCAAAAAGTAGAAAAGCAAATGGCTGAAGTTTTATCTGAGGATGGCGAAATTAGCAACTTCCAAGTAGAAGAGGAGTCATGATAATGGAAGCACAGATGGAGAAGTTTTTAGCTCAGGAAAAAGTGACTATCGATGAAAAGCTGATTGAACACATAACGCAACTCAATGCTCCTGAGTCACTAAAAGACTCGATGATTTACTCTTTAAAAGCAGGCGGTAAACGAATTCGTCCCATTTTATTACTAGCTACTCTCAAAGGGTTTGGAAAAGATTTAAATAAAGGTTATGATATTGCCTGTGCGATCGAGATGATCCATACCTATTCATTAATTCATGATGACTTGCCAGCGATGGACGACGATGATTTACGACGAGGACAGCCAACAAACCATAAGGTCTTTGGAGAGGCCCTTGCTATCCTCGCAGGTGATGGATTACTGACATACAGTTTTACAATTGTTTCTCAACTTCAAAGTGTAGAAGATCACATTAAAATTGAGCTTGTTCAAAAAATATCTCAAGCGGCAGGTCCTAAAGGCATGGTTGCCGGCCAAGTTGCTGATATGGAAGCAGAGGGTCGAGATTTAGATTTAGAAGAATTACAAGAAATTCATCATAGAAAAACAGGTGATCTTCTCTCTTTATCATTAGAGTGTGGTGCGCTATTAGCTGAAGCTTCACAAGAGGAAATGCATATATTAACACGATTTGGGAAACATCTAGGGTTAGCTTTTCAAATAAAAGATGATTTGCTGGACGTGGAAGGAGACGAAAATGTCTTAGGCAAACGAGTTGGTAGTGATGCCACAAATGAAAAAAATACGTATCCTAAGATTCTTGGAGTGGAAAAGGCAAAAGAAACATTGACCTATCACTTAAACGAAGCACATAAGTTATTAGCACAGGTAGATATGGATCAAACGCTTTTACGGCAATTGACGAACTATATAGGAGAAAGGGCAAATTGACATAATTGGTAAAAAATAGTGTTATTGTCTTAGGTTATTAGTTGTCTGACCTGTTTTATACGTGCTATAATAGGTAAGGTGAGTGGTGCAGTATTCTAGTCGGTTCTCCATTCTCGAAAGCGGGCCTAAAAATCCGCTAAAGGGCACATCGATGAAGTTCCTAGTCTTGGCTTGAGGCGCCCAGCCTTGGGTCCTGACTGGGAGTAAAGGCTGGGGGGCGATCCACAATGGCATGTGGGCGATGACCCTCCAGCCGCGGAGGCCCCTATTCATGGTACCGTTAAGCAACGGCAGTTATGGCTAGGGGTATGAACCTGTGTTGCAAGTATGGGAGCTTGTGAGCAGCGTAGCCTGCCTTGAGTGGAATTTGAGGGGATTATGGATGCTAGGTTGTAGTTAAGCAATCATCCATATGAAATCATTTCTGCAAAAGAGGATAGAGAATGGTAAGAACTGTTGAGGAAAACTCCTAGACTGTTCCACCGGACATTTAGAGGGGATTATAGTGCGTTCTAAGTGGTAATCCAGTCTGACGCTTGGTGACAACGTCAAGACGAGTTTAAAGGGAAACCACCACAGTGGCGACGCTGAGGTACTTGTCTGGGAAAACCTACTGGACCTAAGGCGCAGTTTTTACTCTTTAAATGACCACTCGCCTCATACATAGAAAAGAGATTGATGATATAATGAAAGAATCTATGAAAAAATCATTAAACTGGAGTTTGATCATAGCGGTTATCACGTTTGTGTTGGCGGCTATTTTTTCCATTGTCTCCACGACGATACTAAGTGGTGTGACATGGGGCATTGGAATGTTAATTGTTTTTTTGATTGTCCTATTAGGGATTATATCAGATACGATTGGGGTAGCGGCAACAGCCGCTGCAGAGAAACCATTTCATGCTATGGCTGCTGAGAGGGTTCCAGGAGCTAAACAAGCTGTTCTTATCACGAGAAACGCTGATAGATTTTCGAACTTCACTAATGATGTAATTGGCGATATCGCAGGGATAATAAGTGGAACAGCCTCTACTTATGTCGTCATTCAGCTCGCCTTGCAAATGGGTCATGGGGAAGGGTCCATTCTACAGCTTATCATCTCTATTTTATTCACAAGTGTTGTAGCAGCGCTTACTGTCGGAGGTAAATCAGTCGGTAAAACACTGGCGATACAGTACTCTACAGAGATCATCTATCAAGTGGGTAGATTATTTTACTTTTTAGAGGTAAAATTGAAACTAACAATTTTTAAAGGGAAAAATCGCAAACGAAGAAAGAAGAACAATAAAAGAAAGTGAGGGTTTTTCTTGGATTTGCTCAGTATAAAGGATCCAGTTTTTTTAAAAAAATTCAGCAATAAAGAGCTAGAAGTACTTGCTCAAGAAATTCGAGAATTTCTTATTGGGAAACTGTCTGTGACAGGTGGGCATCTTGGTCCTAATCTCGGTGTTGTTGAACTTACTCTTGTTCTTCACCAACTATTCAACAGCCCAAAAGATAAATTCCTTTGGGATGTAGGGCATCAAGCATATGTACACAAAATACTGACAGGACGAGCGGATCAGTTTGATAAGCTTAGGCAATACCAAGGCTTATGTGGCTTTCCTAAGAGGTCGGAAAGCGAACATGATGTATGGGAGACGGGTCACAGCTCTACCTCCTTATCAGCAGCGATGGGTATGGCTTTAGCAAGAGATTTAAAAGGTACAGAAGAGACAATAATACCAGTTATAGGGGACGGTGCTCTAACAGGGGGTATGGCCTTGGAAGCGCTTAACCATATTGGGCATGAGCAAACAGATATGATCGTTATTTTAAATGATAATGAAATGTCTATCGCTCCGAATGTTGGTGCAATTAATACGATGTTAGGGAGAATGAGAACGGCAGGTAAATATCAACGGGCCAAAGATGACCTTGAAATGCTTATCAAAAAAATCCCTGCATTTGGCGGTCGTCTTGCTGCTACAGCAGAACGTGTTAAAGATAGTCTTAAGTATTTACTCGTTTCTGGCATGTTTTTTGAAGAGTTAGGATTTACGTATTTAGGACCTGTAGACGGGCATGACCTTGAAGATTTAAAAAGTAACATGACGTACGCTAGAAAAACAAAAGGACCTGTCCTTATACATGTGATTACAAAAAAAGGAAAAGGTTATGCCCCAGCTGAAAATGATGCGAAAGGAACGTGGCATGGTCTTGGACCTTATAAAATTGAATCTGGTGAAGTGGTAACAAAACCTGGCCCACCTAGTTACAGCGGTGTATTTGCTAATACATTAAAACGTTTAGCTAGAGAAGATGACAGGATTGTGGCCATTACAGCGGCAATGCCAGGAGGAACGAAGCTGGACTCTTTTGCAGCTGAGTTTCCTAATAGAATGTTTGATGTAGGAATAGCTGAGCAACACGCGACTACGATGGCAGCAGGTCTTGCAACACAAGGAATGAAGCCTGTCTTTGCTGTTTACTCAACATTTTTACAGCGCGGCTATGATCAACTTGTTCATGATGTATGCCGTCAAAATTTAAATGTTTTCTTTGCTATTGATAGGGCAGGTCTTGTAGGGGCTGATGGAGAGACACATCAAGGTGTTTTTGATATTTCTTATCTTCGTCACCTTCCAAATATGACAATCCTCAATCCAAAAGATGAAAATGAACTACAGCACATGATCTATACAGCGACGAAATATGAGGATGGCCCAATTGCTGTCAGGTATCCTCGTGGGGGCGGCGCCGGTTTAAAAATGGATAGCGAGTTAAAAGAAATTCCAATAGGTCAATGGGAAGTCCTTCGAGAAGGGTCAGACCTAGCAATTCTTACATTTGGTACGATGATTCCTGTTGCTTTAGAAGCAGCAGAACGGTTATCTAGTCAAGGGATTCATGTAGAAGTCGTCAATGCCCGTTCAATTAAGCCTTTGGACGAGATAATGTTGAACAAATTGACGAAAGAAGAAAAACCGATTATGACCATCGAAGAAGCGGCTCTTCTAGGTGGCTTCGGGAGTGCCGTCTTAGAATATCTTAATGAAAATAATGCCCGATCAATTATTATGGAGCGATTGGGGATTCCAGACCGATATATTGAGCATGGCAGTGTACCACAGTTATTGGAAGAAATTGGTTTGACGTCAGAGAATGTGGTGGCACGCATCCAGCAAATGCTCCCAAAGAAACGAAAACGGGCCTGATTTATGAAAAAAGAACGGATAGACGTATTATTAGTTGAAAAAGGACTCGTTGAAACGAGAGAGAAAGCTAAACGTACCATTATGGCAGGTTTAGTGCTTGCAGACGGTGAACGAATAGACAAGCCAGGTACCAAAGTATCTATAGAGGTGGCGTTATCTGTTAAAGGGCAAGCCATTCCTTATGTAAGTCGTGGAGGATTAAAGCTTGAAAAAGCAATAGAGGCTTATCAATTAAGTTTATCAAATAAAATTATGCTAGATATTGGTGCTTCTACTGGTGGCTTTACTGATTGTGCTCTTCAAGCAGGGGTAAAAAAAGTTTATGCTTTAGACGTAGGCTATAACCAGTTAGCGTGGAAAATTCGCCAAGATGACAGAGTGATTGTGATGGAGCGGAAGAACTTTAGATACGCGACCATTGATGATTTTAAGGAAGGACAGCCTAACTTTGCAACCATTGATGTGTCGTTTATTTCCTTGAAACTCATTCTTCCGCCTTTAAAGAATGTTTTAACAAATGACGGCGAAGTGGTAGCCTTAATCAAGCCTCAATTTGAAGCAGGAAGAGATGAAGTAGGCAAAAAAGGTATTGTAAGAGATGCAAAAGTTCATGCGAAAGTAATTGAAGATATTATACGCTTTTGCGAAAGTTTGTGCTTTTCTGTAATGGGCTTAACTTTTTCTCCTATTCGAGGAGGCGAAGGTAATATAGAGTTTCTTGTTTACTTAAAAAATACACAAGGCCCCCTGTCACCTCTACAAACAAGTGAGATACAGCAAGTGGTGACAGAAGCGCACCATCAATAGTGCTAACAAAAAGAGACAGGTGATATCATTTGTCTCTTTTTCGTCGAAGTTTACTTTATTCATGAATTGTATAAATATAAATTTTCGTTTATAATGACAAGAGAATCTAATTACTGGAGGAACATGTAATGAATAAAGGACAGCGACATATAAAAATTAGGGATATTATTGCGAATCAGGACGTGGAAACACAAGATGACCTCGTAGATCAATTAAGATCAGCCGGCTTTAATGTGACACAAGCGACAGTAAGTAGGGACATTAAAGAGCTTCACCTTGTCAAAATCCCTATGATGGATGGCCGATATAAATATAGCCTTCCTTCAGATCAGCGCTTTAACCCGTTACAAAAGTTAAAAAGAGCCCTAATGGATAGCTTCGTCTCAATAGACCATACAAATAATTTAATCGTCATGAAAACATTGCCAGGTAATGCTAACGCTGTAGGAGCGCTAATAGATAATTTAGATTGGCCGGAAATAATGGGGAATATAAGTGGAGATGATACCATCTTAATTATATGTCGCCAAAATGCGGATACAGCACCGCTTACTGAAAAATTCCTTAACATGCTTTAATTTTTCTGGCTGAGCAAACCTAGTTGAAAAGGTGGAGTAAAGATGCTGATGGAATTATCGATTCGCAACTTTGCAATTATAGACGAGATATCTATATCTTTTGAAGAAGGCTTAACAGTACTGACGGGAGAAACAGGTGCGGGGAAGTCAATTATTATCGACGCAATTGGTCTTCTTATTGGAGGGCGTGGATCCGTTGATTTCGTTAGGCACGGAAGTAAACGAGCAGAAATAGAAGGGATGTTCTCAGTAGAATCTTCGGTTTCAAAAGAGTTAGCTGCATTACTAGAAGATATGGGGATTGCTTCTAACGAAGAGCAAACCATTGTCTTAAGAAGGGAAATGACAACACAAGGTAAAAGCATTTGCAGAGTGAATGGGAAGTTGACGACATTGGCTCTTCTTCGAGAGGTGGGGCAACTGCTTGTTGATATACATGGGCAACATGAACATCAACACTTACTACAAGCAGATAAACACTTAACGTTTCTTGACAGATATGCTGGTACCTCTTTAGAAAAAACAAAGCGTGAATTTGAAAAGCTTTATGAACAATTTATTAAAAAACGCGATCAACTTCTTCAGCTTTCAGAAAATGAACAGCAAATGGCCCAACGGTTAGATTTAATACAATATCAATTTAAGGAAATTGAAAATGCTAAATTAGAGCTGGATGAGGATAAAGAACTAGAGGATGAAAGACAAAAATTAAATAATAGTGAGGGCCTTTATAAAACTGTTCATGGCACTTATGAATCTCTTTACGGCGAAGGTAAGGGCCTTGAATGGGTAATGGCAGCCATGAATCAAATAGAAGAAGCAGCAAGTATGGATCCGGAATTACATACGGTGAAGGAAACCATTGCTAATTGTTATTATTTACTGGAGGAATCATCTTTTTCCTTAAGAGACTATTATGAGGGAATTGCGTTTGATCCTGATCGATTAAACACAATTGAAGCAAGACTAAGTGAAATTAGTCAATTAAAACGAAAATATGGTGACACGGTAAACGATATATTAGAATATGCTTCAACAATTGAAGAAGAGATGGATACACTTACAAACAGAGAGCAAAGACTTGTACAATGGGAGGAAGAGCTTAGCTCTCTAGTTAAAGATTTAACTATTGAAGCAGAGCATTTATCACAATTACGGCAAAAGCATGCAGTCAAATTAAAAAAAGCGATTCAACAACAACTAAAAGAGCTCTACATGAAAGATACGGTGTTTGATGTAGCATTCAATAAAGTATCAGCGACTAACGTGACTATTCAGCAGCTATTAAAGTCCAGCCCGTTTAACAAAACTGGTTTGGATCAAGTGTCGTTTATGGTTGCAACGAATCAAGGAGAACCGCTAAAACCTCTTGCTAAAGTGGCTTCGGGTGGGGAGATTTCCCGGATGATTTTAGCCTTGAAAGCGATTCTTGCAAAGCACGAAGGGGTGACATCGATTATTTTTGATGAAGTAGATACTGGTGTGAGTGGCCGAGTAGCACAGGCGATAGCAGAAAAAATTTATCGTGTTTCAATTGGTTCACAAGTATTATGTATTACTCATTTACCTCAAGTAGCGGCGATGGCAGACACGCATTTATTTATTGAAAAGAAACAACAAAGCGGAAGGACACAAACGGTTGTTCGTCCATTAAATGAAACAGAACAAACTGAAGAAATAAGTCGCATGATATCTGGTGTTGAGATCACTGATTTAACGAGACAACATGCGAGAGAATTAATTATTCAAGCGAAAGAAACAAAAGTAATATAGGTATATGTTACGTTAAACGTAAAAAAACTAACCAATAAAGGTTAGTTTTTTTGTGTTACGCGAGTTATAAATGTGCTCTTAAAAGGCAAAATTAGTACTACAGCCATGGTGGAGGTGAAGGTTAGAGACGAGGAGAGTGAAAAGGTTGAATTTACGGATCCGAAAAATAACGGGAATACTTCTCCTTGTTATTCTGTTCTCTGCGGCATTTTATCCACCTGTTCAAAAGTATCTCCACATCCCACACAATGTGGAAGTATTTGAAGGACAGACATTGGAATTTCCAGAATTCACTACTGTGTTTACGCACGATAAATCCGCTGTCACTGTGGACAACGAACAGGGAGTCACAGGTAAGGCACCCTCAAAAAGTAATGTTAGTTTGCAGGCAATGGGAGTCCCAATAAAATCTACTGAAGTGACTGTTTATCCAGAATTAAAAGTAATTCCAGGAGGACAGTCAATTGGGGTTAGAGTTCACACAGATGGCGTACTTGTAGTTGGATATCATCTTATGGACACAGAAGCAGGAAAAGTATCACCGGGAGAAGCATCAGATATACGAGTTGGTGACAGCATTATCAAAATGAATGGCAAAGCAATTGAAGAGATGAGTGACGTACAGCCAGTCGTTCAAGAGGCAGGTAAAAATGGTGAAACCATTAAATTTGAAATTAAACGAAATGGTCGAAAGATGGAGAAGGAATTAACACCAGTGAAAGGAAAAGGTGATCAACGGTATCATCTTGGGTTATATATTAGAGATTCGGCGGCTGGGGTAGGAACATTAACTTTTTATGAACCAGAATCAAAAAAATATGGTGCGTTAGGACATGTCATTTCCGATATGGAAACGAAAGAACCTATCGAAATTGATAAAGGGGAAATTATTAGGTCGAATGTTACATCAATCGAAAAAGGACTAACTGGAGAGCCTGGCGAAAAATTAGCACGCTTCTCAAACGATAAAAAAATATTAGGTGATATTGCAAAGAATACGCAATTTGGTATATTTGGGACATTGAAGGATCAATTAGAAGAAAGTACAGAAATAGAACCTTTAGAAATTGGCCTCTCACAACAAGTTAAGGAAGGACCAGCTGAAATACTCACTGTTGTCGAAGGGGATGAGGTAAAACGTTTTAATATTGACATTATAAGCAGTACTCCACAAGAATCTCCTGCAACAAAGGGGATGGTGATTAAAGTGACTGACAAGGAATTATTGGATAAAACAGGCGGGATTGTACAAGGAATGAGCGGTAGTCCTATAATACAAAATGATAAAATTATTGGCGCTGTCACCCATGTATTTGTGAATGATCCATCTTCAGGATACGGATGTCATATTGAGTGGATGTTAAATGATGCAGGAATCGACTTAAATGATGAAGAGAAAAAAGCAAGCTAACTTAATATATGAGTACAACAAGCACTACTATGGTGCTTGTTTTGTTCGTTTGGAAATATGTATTTGGAATGAAAGAGCAGGATTTTATGCGTTCAAAACTTCCGGCTCGAGAAGTGCTAAATTTATTTAGGTGGGAGATAACGGACGCTAATGTCGGATTCGCGTAATGACCATTCGGAGGAGTACGAAACACTCACAGATTCATAATTCGTTTTATGGGCGAGATATGCTATACTATCTATAAAGATTATTCGACAAACGCTAAATAATAACACAGTATAAATCGAAAGCGGTCGAATTCATGAGTATTTTTGATTAAATGAGAGTAAATCAAAGATTATTTAGAAAAAAATAAAAAATTAAAAGGATTTAAATAGTGGTTGTCGAATATGAAGACAGAGACAGTACAAAAATTATTTGGGGAGGCAATAGTGTGGAAAAAGTAAAAGTGTGTGTAGCAGATGACAACCGTGAATTGGTGAATCTTTTAGAGGATTATATTCTATCACAAGAGGATATGGATGTGGTTGGAAAAGCATATAACGGTCAGGAATGTTTAAATGTTGTTGAAGAAGTGCAGCCTGATGTACTTATTCTTGATATTATAATGCCTCATTTAGATGGGCTTGCTGTTCTAGAAAAATTAAACGAATTAAACCTTGAAAAGCGTCCAAGTATTATTATGTTAACTGCCTTTGGACAGGAAGATGTTACTAAAAAAGCAGTTGATCTTGGAGCAGCTTATTATGTCTTAAAACCGTTTGATATGGATACTTTAATGAATAAAATTAGAGATGTGTCTGGTCAAAGCAATAATACCTATAGCCATAGATCGGCAACTTCAGCAGCAGAATTGCGACGTGAGAATAAGCCGATGAATTTAGATGCGAGTATAACAAGTATTATTCATGAAATCGGTGTACCAGCTCATATTAAAGGTTATATGTATTTAAGAGAAGCGATCACTATGGTGTACAATGATATTGAATTACTCGGTTCAATTACAAAAGTTCTCTATCCAGACATAGCCAAGAAGTTCAATACGACAGCTAGTCGTGTGGAGCGGGCGATCCGGCATGCCATCGAAGTAGCATGGAGTCGAGGAAACATTGAATCCATTTCTAAAATGTTCGGCTATACAGTAAATGTTTCAAAAGCAAAGCCAACAAATTCTGAATTTATTGCCATGGTTGCAGATAAATTACGTATCGAACACAAGGTAAGTTAAATTATATCTTACGAAGTAACCCCCTGTTTATTGGACATGTCCGGTAGTAGGGGGTTTTTGTGATATTGAACGGAACTTGTTAATAATATCGAGTCATGACATGGCTAATGCTATTAAAGAGAAATTTTCTAATCGGATTCTTACCTGGTCCTTAATCGATGAGAACGCATATTTTCTCCATATCAGAGGCGGGAATTAGTCTCTTTTTATCGACTAGCTGTGAAGCCAACTCTGCTAATGTTACGGATCATGGTACAATTATTATCGGTTTTAGTGTATCTATAAAGCAGATTCTTTCGCCCCTGAAAGTGTGACGATAAGGATGAAATTGTGAAGGTTGGATATGGCTACATAAAGGAGCTGTAACGTACACGTATCTTTTGCAGTGATCCACGTGATTACCCACTTCTTGAGAAAATGAATTTGGGATAAGACAAATTGTTCTACTTTTTGGCGAAAATAAATGCGATAGCCACTACTACCAAAGAACAAGAAACCCGATTATTTTTTCAAACTATAAATATAAGGAAGGGAAAGTATATATAATGACTAAACATCAAATATATACAATGAGTGTAGCAAAAGTCTATCCGCATTATGTTACAAAGGCGGAGAAAAAAGGACGAACAAAAACAGAAGTGGATGAGATCATCCGTTGGCTGACAGGGTATAGCCAGGAAGAGTTAGAGGCTCAACTGGAAAAACAGACAAACTTTGAGACCTTTTTTGCGGAATCTCCCCAACTGAATCCTTCCCGGACTTTGATCAAAGGAGTGATCTGCGGTATCCGCGTGGAAGACATCGAGGAACCAACTATGCAGGAAATTCGCTATTTGGATAAATTGATAGATGAGTTAGCAAAAGGAAAAGCAATGGAAAAGATTTTGCGGTCATAATCAAGGAGAAACAATGATTTCAGTTGGAGTCAACAGTCATAAAACAAAACCGATGAATTCCGGATTTATCCGATGATTGCAAATAAACTACGTATTCAACATAAGTTTAGTTAAGTGACAACAACTGTTTTAACTTATCACTCATAATTTAGCAATTCTAGCTTTACCGCCCAATAAATTAAACTGATTTATTGGTTTTTTGCTCCTCGTTAAAAAGTAAATTGACAATAACTTATACCTCTAAAGAAAGAGAAGGGGGAAAAGCTAATTATGAGGAGTTAAAAAAGGCTTCCTCAAGTTAAAAGACAGAGCATGAAAGGGGAGAAATAATGGAAGATTATGCTCGTTTGAAAAATAAGCTTGAAGAACAGAAAAAAATATTAAGTGAGCGATTAAAGACGTCTGATGATTATGGACTTTCCCGTGGATTTGCGTCAAGTAATTCGTCAGGTGAATTATCACAATATGATAATCATCCAGCAGATAGCGCCACAGATCTTTATGAAAGGGAAAAAGATATTGCGCTTCATGAGCAGGTCGTTCTCGAGTTAAATGCCATTGAGCATGCTTTAAGTAAATTTGCAAATGGGACCTATGGTATTTGTGAAGTCACCGGTCAAAAAATTCCTTATGAACGTTTAGAAGCGAAACCAACGGCGAGAACGATCATCCAACATGCAGATAACAATCATCATTTTTCTCGGCCAGCTGAGGAGGGTGTGTTGGAGGATTTTAGGAAGTTTAATTTTGATAAAGCAGAAGATGAAACACAATTTGATGCTGAAGACGCTTGGCAAGCTGTCGCACGTTTTAATGAACTTTCTATGGTATTCGAGGATTCATCACTTGATGAGAATAGTGAACTAATTGGCTATGTAGAAGAGATTGAAGGCTTTTTATCGACTGGTATTGAAGGTTATAAAGGTGTAGAAAGTGTTGATTTTCAGCGGAATAGTCATTACGATCATTATCTTAACGATAGATAACATTCTCCCCCCCTGAGTAGCCTCAGCTATTTTGGGGGGATGTCGCTGTGATTTCTTTATCAATTGGTTGTGTAACAAGTCTCTATATCAGAATGTCCGTTTGCATGTAATAAGGATGAAGTAATATTTAACTAGGTGTTTTTTTATTCTGAAATCTAGGCGCGACTTTATTATTTTTACGATCTCTATGCAAAATGAAGCCGCCGATAAGCCAGATACCAACAGCGAGAGCGATGATACCAACAAAAAACTGGACATAAAGTGTCTGGTAAGGGGAAATTAACTGGCCGAATAATGTGTCCCGCATTAACTTTATGCCGTAACCCGCTGTAAATATAGGGATAAGCAGAATAATCAAAGCAATAAAGCGTTGAAATGTCATAAAAGTGATGTCCTTTCTCTTTTCAACTTCATCGTTATTTTAACGCAAAATTGGAAGAAGGTCGAGCCTCAAACTAACAGAAAGCTTGTAAGTAAATGAACCATATCACTTTTATTATGACAAAAAAACTGTATAGTGGATAGTAGTATGAAAATTATTGCAGACATTAATGGTTATGAGCATACTGGGAGGAAACGTGACATGAAGAGAGCACTCATTATAGGATCAGAAAAAGACTGTCTATCACTAGTTGAAGTTCTTTCCCAAACTGATCAACTAGATGTGGTTGGATGTGTGTGTCATGAAAAATCATCGAAACTTACTACATATTTTAAGCATCAGTTCCATGTTTATAATGATTGGAAGTCTGCATTAGATAACCTTCCTCTCAATGTTATTATTGAGATGACTGGAAGTACGCGCTTATACGAAGATATTCTTACTTATGTTAAAAATAGTAATATTACGGTTATACCTCATTCAATAGCGTATATTCTACTTCATTTATTAGAGGAAAAAGAAGATCTAATTAGTGAAATTAGCGACCATCACGAAAAAATGAAAAATATCGTTGAGACGACTCATGATGGGATGATTGCCATTGATAAAAGTGAGAAAATTACGCTTATGAATCGTCGAGCTGAGCAAATTGCTTCAATTTCAGCTACAAACGCCATAGGGAAAAAAATTAATAGTGTGATCCCTTCAAGTCAACTCCCACGTGTTTTACAAACAAAGGAAGTAGAAAGAAATAAAAAACAACTTATTTCTAAAGATAAGACCATTGTTACAACACGTGTGCCCATGATGAAAAACGAAGAATTAATCGGGGCACTTGGGGTCTTTAAAGATGTTACAGAAATCGTAAAAATGGCAGAAGAAGTGACAAATTTAAAAAGCATTCAAACAATGCTAGAAGCGATTATTAATTCGTCAAATGATGCCATTTCTGTTGTTGATGAAAAAGGTATTGGCATGTTAATTAATCCTGCTTACACACGACTAACTGGTCTCACTAAAGATAAAGTCCTTGGTCAACCAGCAACGGCAGATATTTCTGAGGGTGAAAGCATGCACCTAAAAGTACTAAAAACGAAAGCGCCTGTACGAGGTGTACGTATGAAGGTAGGACCTGCAAAAAGGGACGTCATTGTAAATGTAGCACCAATCATTGTCGATGACCACTTGAAAGGGAGCGTAGCTGTCATTCATGACCGATCCGAAATTGTGACGTTGTCAAAGCAACTAGAACAAGCGAAGCAAATGATTCGAACACTTGAAGCTAAATATTGTTTTAAAGATATTATTGGGCATTCAGCTGGCCTACAAACCGCTATTGCTCAAGCGAAAGTTGCAGCAGCTACTCCCGTTACCATTTTATTAAGGGGAGAATCAGGCACAGGGAAAGAATTGTTTGCCCATGCTATACATAATGAGAGTGACCGTAAGTACAATAATTTCATCCGTGTTAATTGTGCAGCCATATCAGAAACATTGCTAGAAAGTGAATTGTTTGGCTATGAAGATGGGGCTTTTTCAGGGGCGAAGCGTGGAGGGAAAAAAGGATTTTTTGAAGATGCCCATAAAGGCAGTATCTTCTTAGATGAAATAGGAGAACTATCACCTTCTATGCAGGCGAAACTTTTAAGAGTGCTACAAGAACGAGAAATTGTCAGAGTAGGGAGTACAAAACCTATATCGGTAGATGTACGTGTTATAGCAGCAACTAATGATGAGATGGAAGAAAAGATAGCAAAGAATCAATTTCGAGCTGATTTGTATTATCGACTAAATCGTATGCCAATTTTTATTCCACCTCTCCGTGAAAGGCGTGACGATTTTCAAGAACTTGCCGATCACATATTTACAAAGTTAAATAAAGATTACGGACGAAATGTTACGACTATGTCGACTGAAGTTTTAGAAGCATTACAGCGCTATAATTGGCCTGGGAATGTGAGAGAGTTAGAGAACATTTTAGGAATGGCCATGATTTATATGCATTATACAGATAATGAAATGAAGCTACATCATCTTCCGGCTTTCCCACATACAACAGATCATCATGTTGAGGAACAGCCTGATGTCCAACTAGACCAGTTCTTGAATGCTAAAATGTCTTTGCAGGAAATCGTCGACAATCAAGAAAAAGAAGTTTTAAAAAAAGTTTTGGTAAACAATAATGGTAATAAGACTCAGACAGCTAAAGTGTTGAAAATTTCCATCAGAAACTTATATTACAAATTAAAGAAACATCATCTGATAGATTGATGAAAATTGCATGCGTTTTTTTGCGTGGTATGCAAAATATTGCGTATAATGATAGGGCAGATATGAGGATTTAACGTGTCATTAACACTATGTTTAACTTGGCATCGTTTTTGCAACATTCATGTCATAGTGAAGTAGTTAGATATAGCAGTTAGCAAGTAGGAGATTTGAAAGGTGGCACATCATGAATTTAGAAACATTATTGCAAAAAGTGAATAAGCAGCCAACAAAAACTGTTGCTGTGGCCCATGCAGTAGATCCCTCTGTTTTTTTTACAGCAGAAAGAGCAATTGAACAAAATATGGCATCATTTATTTTTACAGGCCCCCGGGAGGAGATGGAAAAAGCAGCGAGAAAGGCAGGATTCTCCTTTCGTAGTGATTCACGAGTTCAGTGGGTAAATACACTTGATGAAAAAAGTTCGGCTAATAAGGCGATTGAATTAATTAACGATAATCATGCTAGCGTTCTTATGAAAGGCATGCTACCAACATCGGTGTTACTGAAGGCTATTTTGAAAAAAGAAGGGGGCCTAAGGACGGGGAATATTCTCTCACATGTAGCAGGGTTTTCCCTTCCTCACCGTAATAAGTTATTATTTATTACAGACTCTGCTATGAATATATCACCTGATTTAGCAGATAAGACAGCTATTGTACAAAATGCGGTTACGGCTGTGAAGAGTATGGGCGTAAGTAACCCGAAAGTTGCGATACTAGCAGCGGTGGAAACAGTTAATACGAATATGCCTGCCACATTGGATGCGGCAGCGCTAGTGCAAATGTCTACAAGAGGCCAAATTAATGATTGCGTTATTGATGGCCCTCTTGGATTTGATAGTGCTGTGTCCTTGGAATCAGCTGAACAAAAAAATATTCAGTCATCTGTTGCAGGGAAGGCAGATATATTACTGGTGCCATCAATTGAGGCAGGAAATATATTATATAAATCTCTCACCTATTTTGGTGGTGCTACTGTAGGCGGCATATTAGTAGGTGCTAGAGTACCCGTCGTCGTATCATCACGGTCAGATTCTGTTGAGAGTAAGTTATTCTCGTTGGCAATGGCTATAAGTTCTAACATAGCAAAAAAATAAAATCATAGGGGGACTTATAAATGGAATTATTTAAATACATGGAGACGTATGATTATGAACAAACAGTGGTGTGTCAAGATAAGGAGTCAGGTTTAAAAGCGATTATTGCGATACATGACACTACTTTAGGTCCTGCATTAGGTGGAACACGTATGTGGACTTATCAATCAGAGGAAGAGGCATTTGAAGATGCATTAAGACTTGCTAAAGGTATGACATATAAAAATGCTGCTGCTGGTTTGAATCTTGGAGGTGGGAAAACCGTTATTATTGGTGACCCACGTAAAGATAAAAATGAAGCAATGTTTAGAGCCTTTGGTCGTTTCATTCAAGGCTTAAATGGCCGTTATATTACTGCTGAAGACGTGGGGACCACTGTGGAGGACATGGATCTTGTTTATTCGGAAACAGATTATGTGACAGGTATTTCCCCTGCATTTGGTTCATCAGGTAATCCATCCCCAGTGACTGCCTATGGCGTATATGTAGGTATGAAAGCTGCAGCTAAAGAAGCATTTGGGGACGACTCTCTTGAAGGTAAAACAATTGCGGTACAAGGAGTTGGTAATGTAGCTTTCAGTCTGTGCAAATATTTGCATGAAGAAGGTGCTCGTTTAATCGTAACTGATATTAATAAAGAAGCAGTTAAACGGGCAGTAGAAGCATTTGACGCCAAAGCAGTAGATATAAATGATATATATAGTGTTGCGTGTGATATTTATTCCCCGTGTGCGTTAGGTGCTACAATTAATGATGAGACAATTCCACAATTAAAAGCGAAAGTAATAGCAGGAGCTGCCAATAACCAGTTGAAAGAAACTTGCCATGGAGATATCATTCAAGAGAAGGGGATTGTCTACGCCCCTGATTATGTAATCAACTCTGGGGGCGTTATTAATGTTGCTGATGAGTTAGTCGGTTATAATCGTGAGCGAGCTATGAAAAAAGTTGAAACCATTTATGATAGCATTACAAAGATTTTTGAGATTGCGAAACGAGATGGTATTCCTTCCTATGAAGCAGCAAATCGAATGGCTGAAGAAAGAATTGAGACTATGAAAAAATCTCGTCGCCAATTTTTACAGAATGGTATGACAATATTAAGCCGTGGAAGAGGCTAACAGCTAATATCTCTTTTCAACGGGCTTACTCTTTACACATACTATTATTGACTAGAGGACAGGAGGGATAGACATGAGTCATAATGTTTATCGAATTTTAGCCATCAATCCCGGCTCCACATCAACTAAAATTGCGCTCTATGAAAACGAAAATGAATTATTTGTTGAAACATTGAGACACGACAAGACAACGTTGACTAGATTCCATTCTATAGGAGAGCAATATAAGTTTCGAAAAAATGTCATACTTGACCTTCTAAAGGACAACAACTATAAGTTGTCAGAGCTATCTGCTGTCGTTGGAAGGGGGGGATTGTTACGTCCAATTGAAGGGGGGACATATCGTGTAAATGACTTAATGCTTGCTGACTTAGAAGTGGGATACGCTGGTCAACATGCCTCTAATTTAGGTGGTATACTGGCATATGACATCGCCCATGAATTAAACCTACAAGCCTATATTGTCGACCCAGTAGTGGTAGATGAAATGACAAATATCGCTAGAATATCGGGCTTTGCTGACTTTGAAAGAAAAAGCATTTTTCATGCATTAAATCAAAAAGCAGTTGCACGAAAGGTGGCATCTGATCTCAATACATCGTATGATAAACTTAATGCGATCGTGGTACATATGGGTGGTGGTATTACAATCGGGGCCCACCAGCAGGGTCGTGTGATCGATGTAAATAATGGTCTACACGGTGAAGGGCCTTTTTCCCCTGAACGCGCTGGCACGGTACAAGCAGGGGATCTTGTAGAAATGTGTTTTTCTGGTAAATATAGCAAAGAAGAAGTGATGAAGAAGATTGTGGGTAACGGAGGCTTAGCTGGTCACCTAGGTACAACAGATGCTATTGAAGTGGAAAGGCGCATTTCAAATGGTGACAAAAAAGCAGCACTTATCTATGATGCCATGGCCTATCAAGTAGCAAAGGAAATTGGTAGTGCGGCTGTGGTTCTTTCTGGAAAGATCGATGTCATCATTTTAACTGGTGGTCTTGCTCATGCAAAAGAATTTGTCGAGAAAATCACCTCTCGTGTAAAATGGATAGCAAGGACTGTAACAGAACCAGGCGAGAACGAAATGAAAGCCCTATGTGAAGGGGCATTAAGAGTATTAAAAGGAGAAGAAACCGTCAAGGAATATGGTGTTGACACATCTGCTGACAACTAAATTTCGAGCAGGAGGGATTTTTTATGGCTAAAGAATATGATCTGGTCATATTAGGAGCTGGTACAGGTGGATACGTAGCAGCAATTAGAGCATCGCAACTTGGGATGACCGTCGCAGTCGTGGAAAAAGAAAAGCTTGGAGGGACGTGCTTACACAAAGGATGTATACCTAGTAAAGCCCTTTTAAGAAGTGCGGAAGTGTTTAAAACCGTTAAAGAAGCGGAAACATTTGGGGTCTCGTTAGATAATCCTGTTCTTGACTTTACCGCAGTACAAAAACGTAAATCAGCAATTGTTGATCAATTGTATAAGGGTGTGCAGCACTTAATGAAAAAAGGAAAAATAGATGTATATGAGGGATTCGGTAGAATTCTTGGCCCATCTATTTTTTCCCCTACTGCTGGAACAGTTTCAATTGAAAATAATGACGGCTCAGAAAATGAGATGCTAATTCCTAAGTATGTTTTAATTGCTACTGGAAGTAAGCCTAAGACATTACCAGGCGTGAAATTAGATGAAAAGAATATCCTTTCTTCGGAAGGAGCTTTACAATTAGAGTCGTTACCTGCATCTATAAGCATTATTGGTGGAGGTGTGATCGGCATCGAATGGGCCTCCATGCTAGTAGACTTTGGTGTGGAAGTAACGGTACTTGAATATGCTTCACGTATTTTACCGCTTGAAGATTTAGACGTTTCAAAAGAAATGCAGCGATCGTTAAAGAAAAAAGGTGTCAAAATTATAACCGATGCAAAAGTGCTTGCTGATCAATTAGACATAACAGAGGATGGTGTCAGTGTTGCTTACGAGCATAAAGGTAAAACAACACATGTGTCATCAGAGAAAACACTCATTTCTATAGGCAGAACGGCTAATGTGACAGATATTGGATTGGAAAATACAGATATACAGATTAAAAATGACGTCATTCATGTTAACGAGTATTATCAAACGAAGGAAGCTCATATTTACGCAATCGGGGATGTGATTGGTGGTCTACAGTTAGCACATGTCGCTTCACATGAAGGAATAGCGGCAGTGGAACATATGGCAGGAAAGGCATCTCATCCTGTGGAAGATTTGCATGTTCCGAAATGTATTTATTCCTCGCCAGAAGCAGCAAGTGTTGGCTTATCTGAACAGGCAGCCAAAGAGCAAGGGTATTCGGTTAAAATAGGTAAATTTTCGTTTAAAGCAATAGGTAAAGCACTTGTATACGGTGATACATCAGGATTTGTTAAATTTGTGTCAGATGCAGAGACAAATGATTTACTCGGTGTTCATATGATTGGACCGCATGTGACAGATATGATTTCAGAAGCGGCTCTTGCAAAAGTACTTGATGCGGCTGATTGGGAAGTGGCTAGCACCATTCACCCACATCCTAGCTTATCTGAAGCGATTGGGGAAGCAGCCCTAGCGGTTGATGGAAAAGAGATTCACGGTGGTTAAGTTGCTTTTATTATTACGCGATTTTGAGGAGGGAAAACGATGAGTGAGAAACGGCATCATAAATTAGGTATGACGGATAAAGATGTTCTACAAATGTATGAAACAATGCTTGCAGCAAGAATGATTGATGAAAGAATGTGGCTGTTAAACAGAGCAGGAAAAATCGCTTTTGTTATCTCTTGCCAAGGTCAGGAAGCTGCGCAAGTAGGTGCAGCAATGGCCCTAGATAATGAACAAGATTATGTATTACCTTACTATAGAGATATGGGCGTTGTCCTTCATTTCGGTATGAGTATTAAAGATTTAATGCTATCTGGATTTGCTAAGGAGGAGGACCCTAATTCGGGGGGGCGGCAAATGCCTGGCCATTTCGGTAAAAAGTCTACTCGTATTGTCACAGGCTCCTCTCCTGTGACAACCCAAGTCCCCCACGCAGTGGGATTTGGATTAGCAGCAAAAATGAAAAAGAAGGAATTCGTTGCTTTTACGACTTTTGGCGAAGGGTCATCTAACCAAGGGGACTTTCATGAAGGAATCAACTTTGCCAGCGTCCATGACCTTCCTGTTATTTTTATGTGTGAAAATAATAAATACGCTATTTCTGTCCCATTAGATAAGCAATTGAACATTGAAAGTGTGGCTGAGAGAGCAAAAGGATATGGTATTCACGGCGAATCAGTCGATGGTAATGATCCGTTAGCTGTATATGAAGCTGTAATGAATGCAAGAAAGCGTGCAGTAGCTGGAGAAGGACCTTCTCTTATTGAAACAGTATCTTATCGCCTAACGCCTCATTCAAGCGATGATGATGACAGTACATATCGTGCAAAAGAGGAGGTTGAAGAAGCGAAGAAAATAGATCCCGTTCATACCTTCTGTCAGTATTTAAAAGATGCTCATGTTCTAACTGAGGAAAAGGACGAGGAAATACGAGCAAAACTTCGTAGAGAAATTGATGAAGCAACCGATTATGCAGAAAACGCATCATATCCTAATGTAGAGACATTAATGGATTATGTTTATGGAGAGGAGTGAGCAGGATGCCTGTTATATCTTATATTGAGTCAATAACGAAAGCATTAAAAGAAGAGATGGCTCGAGATGAAAATGTATTCATCCTTGGTGAAGATGTAGGTAAACGAGGAGGCGTTTTCAGGGCTACTGATGGATTATATACTGAATTTGGTGAAGAAAGAGTGATCGATACTCCTCTTGCTGAATCAGCGATCGCAGGGGTTGGAATTGGTGCTGCCATGTATGGCATGAGACCGGTAGCGGAAATGCAGTTCGCGGATTTTATCATGCCTGCCTTCAATCAAATTGTTTCTGAAGCAGCCAAAATACGTTACCGATCAAATAATGATTGGATATGTCCTGTTACGATCAGGGCCCCTTATGGCGGTGGTGTTCATGGTGCACTTTATCATTCACAATCGGTAGAAGCGATGTTTGCTAACACACCAGGCTTAAAAATCGTGATGCCGTCTACGCCATACGATGTTAAAGGCCTATTAAAAGCTGCCATTCGTTCAGATGATCCTGTGTTATTTTTTGAACATAAACGAGCTTATCGCTTAATAAAGGGTGAAGTTCCTGATGAAGACTACACACTACCTATAGGGAAAGCTGATGTGAAGCGAGAAGGCGAAGACATTACTGTCATTACTTACGGTCTATGCGTGCATTTTGCATTACAAGCAGCTGAAGCTCTAGAGAAAGACGGATATTCTGCTCATATCCTAGATTTACGTACAGTGTATCCCCTCGACAAGCAAGCAATTATTGAAGCGGCTCAAAAAACTGGTAAAGTGCTCTTAGTGACTGAAGCTAATAAAGAAGGAAGTATTATGAGTGAAGTAGCAGCAGTGATTGCTGAGCATTGTTTATTTGATTTAGACGCGCCCGTTCAGCGACTGGCTGGGCCTGATGTGCCTGCCATGCCTTATGCACCACCGCTAGAAAAACAGTTTATGGTTACCCCTGATAAAGTGGAAAAAGCGATGCGAGAGTTAGCGGAATTTTAATAATAGACAATTGAAATGTCTAAAGATTTGAAGGAGGTCCTGTGTTATGGCAACTGAAATAACGATGCCTCAATTAGGCGAAAGTGTCACTGAAGGCACGATTACTAAATGGCTTGTTAATCCTGGCGATTATGTTAATAAATACGATCCCATTGCAGAAGTGATGACAGATAAAGTAAACGCAGAAGTGCCATCTTCTTTTGCTGGAACTATCTTAGAATTAATTGCTGAGGAAGATCAAACAGTAGCTGTAGGTGAGGTTATATGCACTTTGGAGGCCGAAAATAATAAGGTGTCATTAAATAGTAAAGATTCCTCTTCCTCTAAAGAAACAGTAAAAGAAGTGGCTGAAGAACCCTCATCATCAGAAAAATCAATGAAAAAAAGGTACTCTCCAGCTGTGCTAAAGTTGGCACAAGAACATGACATTGACTTAGAGCGAGTGAATGGATCAGGACGCGGGGGACGTATCACTAGAAAGGACCTTTTAGCGCTTGTGGAAAATGGGGAGACCTCTTCCAAAGAAGAAGCGCCACAAGCCATGGCATCGCATGCTAGAGAAGCACGAGCAGACCAAATGTCCATAGCTTCATCATCTAAAGGTACCTCAAAGGAACCAATGGAAAATTCAGAGTTCGACCGATTTGAACGTATACCAGTAAGTGGTGTTCGTAAGGCGATTGCTCAGAATATGGTAAAATCAAAACATGAAGCGCCACATGCGTGGATGATGATTGAAGTTGATGTAACGGAGCTTGTTAAATACCGTGAAAAAATAAAAAATGAGTTTCAGAACAGAGAAGGCTTTAAATTAACCTTTTTACCTTTCTTTATGAAAGCTGTTATCGATGCATTAAAAGCCTTTCCACAGGTGAATGCAAAGTGGGATGGCGATAACATCATTCGATATAAAGATGTGCACCTATCAATGGCAGTTGCGACTGAAAACGAACTATTTGTCCCTGTCATTAAGCATGCCGATGAGAAAAACGTAAAAGGACTTGCAAAAGCTTTGAATGACTTATCAAGAAAAGTTCGGTCCTCTTCATTAACGCAAGCAGACATGCAAGGGGGAACTTTCACGCTTAATAATACGGGTTCCTTTGGCTCAATTCAGTCCCAACCTATTATAAATACACCTCAGGCAGCTATATTGTCAGTAGAATCAATTGTTAAACGTCCTGTGGTATTAGAGAATGATGCTATTGCAGTGAGAAACATGGTTAATTTATGTTTGTCCTTAGATCACCGTGTGCTGGATGGACTCATCTGCGGCAAGTTTATGGCTCATATTAAACAATCTCTTGAACAAATGAACGAAAATACACTATCCATTTATTAAGTAAGAATGATTTTGAATATGTGGAACGATAGCTCTCAACATCGGCGGTAGACGCATATTGCGTTACCCCTTTTATTGAGGGCTTTTTAGTTATTAATATAATGAAGAGCACTTCTTCATAAATCATGCGAAACAGGACATAATAACCACAAACTAACTGTAAGAGTTTATAAATTAAGGAGTGACGTGGTGTGTCTATATGGTGTGCGCTATTATTAACTGTGAATATTCTAACACCTGAGGTGAATGCATACTCAGAAAATACGGCTTTGTATTTATTTGCAGAACAGGATGAAGAATCTGTTGAAGATTTGTTACAGCAAGAAAGCATGAAACCGCACATAGATTATTATTTTGAACTACTTATCTCGAAACATCGACCAGACTTGTTAGAAGAGTGGTTAGAAGTAGAACGAGATCGTGAAGCTATTTATAAAAAAATTAAAGCTTATTCAAACGATGAATATGAGAAAATTCTCAAAAGTATAAGCAATGAGTGGTATGAAAATCACGCAAAAATGCATGAACGGTTATTAGCGGCAGTTAAAGAGAGAAACAATGAAAAAATAAAATTAAGTCTAGGTCATCTCTGTTCATTAAAGAAAACATGGAATGAAGAAGTTAAAACGATTATAAAAGAATTGTAGTCGTAATCGTAACGGTTATGGTTTACAAAAGAACGTATTTACGATATAATCCCTGTTGTGATCTTAATAAAACGTAATGATTACGAAAGGGGTAAAGGATGGGTATGCAAAAAGGACGATACTTAAAAGCGATAGCATTAGGCGCCTTTTCATTTGTATTAGCTGCTTGTGGGAATAATAGCGATAACACCTCAACAGGAAATGTAGAAACAGGGGATAATGAGATAGAAACGATTCATGTTAAAACAACGCTCTATCCACTTGAAGACTTTGCTAACCGAATTGGCGGAGAATTTGTAGAGGTTGATAACATTGTTCCGATTGGAGCAGATGCTCATACATTTGAACCAACAGCTAATCAAATGATTGAAGTGGCAGAAGCGGATTTATTTATTTATAACGGTGCTGATTTTGAAGGGTTTGCTGATAGTATAAAAGATACGGTGGCGTCTCATGACGTAACTGTTGTGACAGCGTCAGAAGGCATTGATCTTATTAGTTATGATCATACTCACGATCACGCTCACGACCATGAAGAGGATCATGACCACAATAATGACCATGATCACGACCATGAAGAGGATCATGATCATAATAATGACCACGCTCACGACCATGAAGAGGATCATGCCCATAACGATGAGGAGGGTAATCATTCTGAAGATGCCCATGACCACACACACGGTGATCAGGATCCACACGTTTGGTTAGATCCTATCCGTTCCATTCAGTTAGCGGAGAATATCAAAGAGGCACTCATCGACATTAATCCGGAAGCGCAAGAGACTTTTGAAGCTAATTTTGAAGCTCTTAAAGAAGAACTTGAAGAATTAGATGAAGAGCTTCAATCTATGGCCGACAATGCTGAACGTGGCACGATTGTCGTTTCCCATGCAGGTTACGGTTATTGGGAGGATCGCTACGGCATTGAACAAATCGCAATTGCTGGATTATCACCATCAAATGAACCCTCAATACAACAGATTCAAAACACGATTACTTTAATGGAAGATAACGATATAAATTACGTGATGTTTGAGCAAAATATCCCGACTAACATTGCAGAAACAGTTAAAGTTGAAGTTGGTGCTGAAGATGTATGGCTTCACAACTTAGAAGTATTAACCGAAGAAGACATTGAGAATAACGAAGATTATTTTAGTTTAATGCGACGCAACATCGAAGCATTGGAAACTGGTCTAAATTAATTCTGTGAAGACTCGGATAAGATTATTCGAGTCTTTTTCGTGATATAAATAATTTTATGAGTACTATCTTGAGGTCTGACTGTCTTAATCATTGGTAAACAGAAACGTTACGTTGTAAAATAGGGATATAGTCCAAAATAAGAAAGGATGTTTTTTGTGGAATTTCAAATGTTTATGAACGATGTCGTTCAGGCAGCGCGTAATGATATGGTAGAAGCAGGTTACGATCAATTGACGACCCCTGAAGAAGTGGAGGCAGCTTTTAGCAAGGAAGGGAGTACACTTGTCCTTGTTAATTCAGTATGTGGCTGTGCTGGTGGTATTGCCCGTCCTTCTGCAGCTTATATGAAAAATTATGATGTTAAGGCAGATCAATATGTGACAGTATTTGCAGGACAAGATAAGGAGGCTACTGAAAAAGCGCGATCTTTCTTTACGGGATATCCACCGTCCTCACCTTCTTTTGCCCTTCTGAAAGACGGAGAAATTAAAATGATGCTTGAACGTCATCAAATTGAAGGTCATGAACCAATTGAAGTTGTTAAAGAACTAGAAAAAGGGTTCGACACACATTTTAAATAAAGAATTATTTGTGAGGAGGCGCTGGAAGCCTCCTCATCTTTATGTTATAATGCTCTTTGTCTTGATTTTTAGCTTTCTATGATATTGTTTTACAGAGAGCTTCTTAATTTAAAAATATAAGGCTTATTCTAAATACATATAACAACCAATTAAAGAAGGAGTGTTGAACGGTGCAAGAGCTCTATAAAGAAATTCATGAATACTTAAATATGGAAGAAGAAATTCCTTTTAATGATTTTGAAAAGTACTATAAAAAAGTTATTGCTTATTTTAATGATAAGGCAGATCAATTTAACGAAGAAGATGTGTGGAAAGCACTCTTTATTTCTGAGAACGTGATGTCAAATGCTGAAGGGCGTGCTAAAGAAGTTAAAGGGACAAAAGCAAAAAAATACACTAAAATGTCTCAAAGGTTGACACTTTGGGCCCAAAATTTTGCTGCTCGTCTTGCTGAGCTTGGTTACAATAAAGACCAAATGAATGAGCGTTTTGAAAAAATGTTTGAAGATAATGTTGAGTAATTTTAAATAAACTATTGCATTTCTATCTAGAGATTGTTATACTCCTATAGTGCGGATGACGATGTTCCGCATTGTTTGCGCCTGTGGTGAAATGGATATCATACGAGATTTCGGCTCTCGCGTTCCGGGTTCGAATCCTGGCAGGCGCGCCACATATTATACATATAAACCTTCAGCCGTGGCTGAAGGTTTTTTTAATTAAACTTATAATGACTTATTTATTGTATAAGAGAATGGCACAAAACTTAAAAGACAAACAACCAAATTTTATAATATGAAAGAGAAAAAGTATGTGGTGCAGGCCCCACAAGAAAACGTTTTTGCTTTTTGAAGGCTGATTCCCATGGACTAGTAAGGCACACGGTATGGCCTTGCCGACAGTGTATGTATGCTTTATATGAAAGAAACTTATTCTAACGAAATGCTATATAAAATACGTTTAATACAAATTATACAAAAATCTCGAACTAATTCAGGGAATCGTTCGGATTTTCGGAAAAGTATATTATTTTTGTATCACCTATGATGTCAGTGAATAAGCTTAACAGCATTGATAACGGTGAAACAAAATATGTTACGATGATAGATGTAAAAAAACTGACTTAAACAGGTGGCATGACATGTTTAAAATTGGATATAGAACATTAAAAACAGCTTTAGGGACTGCAGGAGCAGTGGCTATTGCTCAATGGCTTGACCTTGACTTTTTTGCTTCTGCTGGGATAATAACCATCCTATGTGTGCAAAAAACAAAACGAAAATCTGTGAAAGACTCATGGGCACGATTTTTAGCTTGTCTTATTGGAATGATCTTCGCTGTCCTTGTTTTTGAAATACTTGGTTATCACCCATTATCAATTGTTGTACTGCTTATTTTATTTATCCCTACAACACTCATACTTAAAGTACAGGGTGGGATTGTAACGAGTTCAGTTATTAACTTTCATATTTATACTGTAAGTGACCTGAGCGTTAACTTAATAGTAAATGAACTGGCTCTAATAGTTATCGGAATTGGTTTTGCCTTATTAGTAAATATGTATATGCCTAGTAAACAAAATCAATTAGAGGAGATGCAAGCTAAGCTTGAAAAGTATTTTTCAAAAATATTGAATGAATTCGCAAAATATATACGCGACGGGGACAGTGATTGGAATGGCCAAGAAATTACTGAAGCTGTGTCCTTGCTGGAAAAATCTAAAAATCAGGCAATCCTAAACTTGGAGAACCACATTTTTAGGTATGAGGATGTTTACTATCATTACTTTAAAATGAGAGAGAAGCAATTAGATATCTTTGAACGAATGATGCCACTTCTCACTTCGATTGAGCATCATGTAGAACAAGCAGACATGCTTGCTGATTATATGGAAGAGTTAGCAGAAGGTATTCATCCAGAAAATACAGCTCACATTTATATTACAAAATTAGAAGAATTAAAAATTTCCTTTAAACAAATGCCACTTCCTACTACGAGAAATGAATTTGAAGCGAGATCCGCTTTAGCTCATCTCGTCTATGAATTGGATCAATATTTAATTATTAAACAGCAATTTAAACCAGTAAAAGAATATCGGGTATTTCGTTGAATAAATAACAGCTAGTTATGCAAACTGAGAAGAAAAGACCGGAGTGATCACGGATGGCTTCTTTTATGTTATCATTTTTACTCATTGTGTCCCCCTTATGGCCGCTTGGTGAAAACCCGCTGGTTGGAGACCCATACGTTATCGTAAATACTGCAACGAATGAACTGGCTTTTATCGTTGAAGGAGAAGTGAAGCAACAATTTCAAATAGCTACCGGCCATGAATACAACCAAACGCCTGAAGGTGAGTTTAATATTATAGTAAAGGCAATGAATCCATACTATCGAAAGCATGATATTGAGGGCGGTGACAAAGATAATCCATTAGGTACTAGGTGGATTGGCTTTGATGCAAATGGGACTGATGGCAGAATATTTGGGCTTCATGGTACAAATCAGCCTTCTTCTATCGGATCAAGAATTACGAAAGGCTGTGTCCGGCTTAATAACTCAGATGTAGAAATACTTTATGAAGTGATCCCTATTGGGACTAAAATTTTAATAATATCTAGTGAGAAAAACTTCGAAGAATTAGGGAGAGAGCATGGCGCGATTGAATAAGATGGTTATAAAAGAGGTAGGGTCTTAAAGTGAAAAGCAGCCAACTTGGCTGCTTTTAGTGTATCGTTAATCGTGTATAATATTTGCCTATATTTACACAAGATCTATGGAACCTGTCTAAAATGAGTTAAATATTAGGATGGGCCCCACTAGTTTGTCCATAGGCAGGGTTACTCTCAATAAGGTGTGAGTCTCCTTAAACGATAAGTAGCAATTAGAAATAAGCGACTCCACTTAATACGGCGCCTAAAAACATAATCCCGATCATCATATAAATAATGGCTTTTCTAAATTTACGAGGCATTCGGTTTTCACTCCTTCGCACCCAATTCTATTCCTATTTTAATGTGTTTTAACAGTGTTTTCAAGACCTAAAGGTTTCTTTTAATATACATAGGTATGACGAGATTTTAACATAGTAATTTGCTACACTTAATATGAACCGCTTAACAAGTTAATTTAAACCGGCTAAAACGATCAAATTAATGATTAGAAGAGGAAGTGATCTTATGGTAAACGAACAACGACTCATTGATGAATTTATGGAGCTTGTAAAAATAGATTCAGAAACAAGGTATGAGCGCAAAATAGCTGATATCCTAACAAAGAAATTTGAAAAATTAGGGCTAGAAGTGAATGAGGATTCCTCTGCAGTAGTAACAGGTCATGGTGCAGGTAACTTGATTTGTACACTGGCTGGTACAGCTGAACAAGGGGATACGATATATTTCACATCTCATATGGATACTGTTGTACCAGGTAAAGACGTCAATCCGATATTAGAAAACGGTTATATTGCAAGCGATGGAACAACTGTCCTTGGAGCTGATGATAAAGCTGGTTTAGCAGCAATGCTTGAAGCGATAAAGCTATTAAAAGAAAAGAATATTCCACACGGAACTGTTCAATTTATTATTACTGCTGGAGAAGAATCTGGGCTTGTAGGGGCAAAAGCATTGAACAGGCAAGATATTCTTGCTGATTACGGATTCGCATTAGACAGCGATGGAACAGTCGGACATATAATTACTGCAGCACCTAACCAATCAAAAGTAAAAGCTGTGGTGTACGGGAAAACGGCTCATGCGGGAGTGGCGCCTGAGCTTGGTGTCTCCGCTATTACCGTCGCCTCCAAGGCAATTGCAAATATGCCACTGGGCCGGATAGATGAAGAGACAACAGCAAATATTGGCCGAATTGAAGGGGGAAGTCAAACAAATATCGTGTGCGATCGCGTTGATATTTTAGCTGAAGCAAGATCACTTGTAACAGAAAAAATGGAAAAACAAACACAAGACATGAAAGCAGCCTTTGAAGTAGCAGCCGAAGAAATGGGTGGAAAGGTAGACGTGACGATTGATGTGGCTTATCCAGGCTTTAAACATACTGAAAAGGATGATATTGTACAAAAAGCTAAGTCAGCGGTTCAATCGATTGGCCGTACACCAGTTTTGAAGCAAAGTGGAGGAGGTAGTGATGCAAATATTATCTCTGGTCTTGGCATTCCTACCGTGAATCTTGGTATCGGCTACGAAAATATCCATACAACAAGCGAAAAAATACCAGTAAAAGAGCTTGTTAAGGCAGCTGAATTAGTAGTGGCTCTTATAGAAAAAAGTGTGTCACAGTAAATAATTTGTAAAAAAGGCGACTCAAAGGTTAGATTTTGAGAGCCTTTTTTTATAAATAAGAAAAGCAGTTATGTTGTTAAAGGAGACGTGTTCACACTTATTGATATCGCTTAATGATTACTTTGATGGTTTGTTCGATAAAAGAAGTGAAAAATGATATATAACGGTGTGTGGAAGGCTATTTTGTTTAAAATACGAAATATAAAACATTTAATATTATTTAATGTTCGTATTTAACTTGATTTTGTGATGGTGTTTTGGTAAGATAAGTGCGGCCCTTGAAAGGGACTTTTATAAAACCTTTTACACATGTACGTTAAGGGATAAAGGAGCGAACAACCATGGATCATTATGATGTGATCGTAGTCGGTATGGGACCGGCAGGAATATTTACTGTTTATGAATTAACAAAACAACAACCTGAATTGAAGATTTTATTTATTGATAAAGGTCATGCCATTCATCAACGACGTTGTCCTATTAATGAAAAGAAAATACAAAAATGTCCGCCCCCTGCAGGGCGAAAAGAATTTGCTGGGTGTTTACCTGCCTGTTCAATTACGAGCGGGTTTGGAGGTGCTGGTGCCTACTCTGATGGTAAATTTAATATTACGACTGCTTTTGGAGGCTGGATGCAGGATTATTTACCTGCTTCAGAAGTGTTGGAGCTAATTAAGTATGTGGATGCCATTAATTTAGATCATGGGGCGCCTGAAGAAAGCACGGATCCTACTACTGATGAAGTAAGAAATATTGAACGCCGCGGTTTAGGAGCAGGACTTAAATTATTGCGTGCCTCTGTTCGTCACTTAGGTACAGAAGTAAACATGCAAATTCTCACGAGTATTTACGAAACTCTTAAGGAACGTTGTCACATGATGCATCGAACAGAAGTCGCTGATATCCTCACAGAAAAAACAGTGGATGGTCATCGCGTAACAGGGGTAAAATTAAAGAAAAAGGAAGAAGAAATTTATGCCGATAACGTTGTCATTGTACCGGGGCGAGATGGTTCTGAATGGCTAGGTGGCTTGCTGAGAGAGCGCGGGTACACTATGGTGAATAATCAAGTAGACATTGGCGTTCGTGTGGAAACATCTGATGTAATTATGGAGGAAATAAACACTCATCTTTATGAAGCTAAGTTTGTATATAATACATCTGTAGGTACGAAAGTCCGCACGTTCTGTTCAAATCCATCGGGCCATGTTGTGGTCGAAAATCACAGTGGCATCATGACAGCAAATGGTCATGCCTACAAAGATCCTAAGTTAGGTAGTGAAAACACAAATTTTGCATTACTTGTCTCCCACACATTTACTGAGCCTTTTGATAAGCCAAATGCTTTTGCTCAAGAGATATCTGAACGAGCCAACGACCTATCGGACGGATCCGTTATTGTTCAGAAATATGGTGATATAATGAAAGGTAGACGATCGACTGAAAAACGCATAAAAGAAGGTTTTCTTGAACCTACACTAAAAGAAGCTGTGCCAGGTGATTTGGGGCTTGTACTGCCCTATAATACAATGAGAAGTTTAATTGAAATGATGGAAGCGCTAGATAAAGTAACACCGGGCATTGCGTCTGAGCACACGTTATTTTATGGCGTGGAAGCTAAATTTTACTCATCACGGCCTATATTAAATAATGAGTTTGAAACTGAAATTAGTGGTCTCTATGCTGGTGGAGATGGCGGCGGAGTAACAAGAGGGTTGGCACAAGCTGGGGCTAATGGCGTTCATATTGCTCGAGCTATCTTAAAGAAGGTGTCTTCAACACCCGATGTCAATAAAAAAGAGCCGCACCCTGCTTATTGAAGCAAGGGAACGCGCTCTATCGTTCCAAATTCCATTGATTCAAGAATTGCCTCCTCCGAATAACCGATTTTGGAAGAAAGCTGTTTAATCGTAGGTGAGGGCCATTCATTTTTTACGTAATCATTAATGACCGTAGTGACGAGAAACAATACAACATTGTGGGTCGAGTCTGTGCGAGTCATTTGAACCATTTTTTCGACCACCTTTCACCTTTATATAATTTCCATTTTAACATATCATGATGTACTTGTATGTCTTAGGTCATGTGAAAGTGTGAAAAAATGTCTTTTGAGAGTCTCCTAAAATGAACTGCCCTCCTATAGAAGCAACTGGAGGAGCAGTTTTTTAAAATTTAGAGCTCATAAGTAAGAGGATTAGGTTCCCGCTATAACTTCATACTTAACCTTGAGGATAGAACGGTTGTTCGTTGATTTTTTTGTGGAAAACAGGCAAGATAATAGAAGAAGGTCATATAGAAGAGAAGGTGGCGTTATAAATGGGGAAAAGCCGAATTATCTTCCATGTTGATATGAACAGCTTTTATGCATCTGTAGAAGCGGCTTATGATCCGACATTAGCTGGCAAACCGTTAGCTATAGCAGGAAATGCTAAAGAAAGACGTGGTATTGTCGTAACAGCTAGCTATGAGGCACGTGCCAGAGGTGTGAAGCCGCCAATGCCGCTATGGGAAGCAAAGAGAGCCTGTCCTGAATTGCTTGTTAGACAGCCAAATTTTGACCGTTATCGGCAAGCATCCATGCGGATGTTCCAGTTATTGTACGATTACACGCCTCTTGTTGAACCTGTTTCAATTGATGAAGGTTACATGGATGTCAGCGATGTTGTGACGGATATGACACCTCTTCAGCTGGCTAATCATATTCAAATGCGAATTGAGAAGGAACTCTCTTTACCTTGCAGTATTGGAATAGCTCCAAATAAATTTTTAGCAAAAACAGCGAGCGATATGAAAAAACCAAAAGGTATTACTGTATTGAGAAAACGAGAAGTGCGAGAAAAATTGTGGTCACTGAAGACAATAGAGATGCATGGGATAGGCAGCAAAACAGCTGAAAAACTGCAAAAATTAGGGATATATACGATTAAAGATATTGCAAATGCTAATAAGGACCTCCTTCATCGACACTTAGGAGTCGGAGGTCTACGTATCTATGAACGAGCTTATGGTATAGATGACCGACCTGTAGACCCTGATGCAGTTAATGAGTTCAAAAGTATCGGCAACTCTACCACATTGCCAGAAGATACAACAGAACCGGCGAAAGTAAGAAAGGTTCTAATGAATTTAAGTGATTCCGTTGGACGGAGATTGAGACGCAAAAATGTTTATACGGGAAATATTCAGTTAACCATTCGGTACTATGATCGCAAAACGATTACACGCTCCAGTAAACTCCCTCATCCCATTGATTTGCACGACGATATTTTTGAAGCCTCCTGGAGGCTGTGGGAGAAATATTGGAATGGAGAACCCATTCGACTTCTCGGAGTTACAGGCATGGACCTGGTAGAAAAAGGGCAAGCATATAAGCAGTTAGATTTATTCTCTTATAAAAAAGAAGAAAGAGAAGTGAAGCTAAGTGATGTCGTTGACTCCCTTCGTAATAAATATGGAGAGGATGTTCTTCTTAAGGGTACACAAGGTGGCTCAAAAGATCGAAGTGATGATTTGAGAGATAAAAAGCTGCGTGGGACAAGTTTAGAAAAAGATTTTTTGCGAAACAAATTATTTACCGATGAATAGTTATGATCTACTCTATTCTTTAATAAAAAGCATCTAATGCCATATTTTTAGAAAAAACAGAAGCGCTGCTATGATGAGAGTTTCTGTTTTTAATTCTATAAACAAGGGAGTTGATTTCCCGAACCTTTTGTGGTCATCTCTTAAAATGGGTATCCCAAAAGGACAGCTTTATATGATTGTCTACCCTTCGCGAAGCCAATAAGTATAAATCGACACACTCACAAACTAACTTTAATCAGTTTTGTCAAAGTCTTGTTTTAACAAAGAATACATAAACAAATCACAAAATTTCCCACATGTAAATTCATAATTCCTCAATAATCCTTCTCTCATAAAACCCAACTTTTCTACCAACCTTTGTGATGATAGGTTAGGTGGTTCAATCAATGCTTCTATCCGCTGAAAACTCATATGGGTAAATCCATAATTAGTTATCGCTTCTACAGCTTCAAAAGCAATCCCTTTTCCCCACATCTCTTTACTCAATTCAAAGCCAATTTCAGTTCGAAAATGCTGAGAAACAATATTATGAAAGCCGCAACTTCCAATAATAATTCCTTTCTCCTTCAGTGTAATGCCCCATCTAATACCCGTTTTCTTGTTAAGCAGTGTTTGGTACCAAGAAATCTCCTCAAAGGCATCATCCAGTGATTTAAAAGGGGCTAAGCCATAATATTGCATAACATCTTCGTCAGACATATAATGTAAAATATTTTTCGCATCTTCATTAATAATGTTTCTTAATAATAATCTTTTAGTCTCAAGTATGGGGAATTTATCACTTTTACTGTTCATAGTCGCCTCTCCTTTTTTTATTTTAGTCACTTACTCAGATATCGAGTTGTACATTAGGTGGCATGTAACTATTACAAAAGGCTTCATAAGCTATAAGCTCACGTATAAATTAGCAAGAAACTGAATTTTACTCAATAGTGACATGTTCCGCAGACATAGTAAAGTCCTTATCTAACCGTAGTCTCACCAGTTCTCTTACATGGATTAATAACACTTTTATCAGCAACGCTTAAAATAAACGATATTCTAACCGATAAAAAAGGCAGAGAGTGCAATCGGGAGGGGACAAAACGTATGGAGATTCAGGCCCAATTATTAAATGTGAAAACAAATGGTTCAAATCAATCATTACGTCTAAAACAAGGCGATATATATAACGCAAAAATAACGTCGCGAATATCTACAACGGAAGCAATGGTTTCCATCCGTGGCCAAGAAGTAAAAGCAACCTTTGATGGAAAGGTTCCTGACCGGGATAGAGTGGCTGTTCAAGTTCAGGAGCAAACTAAAGATGGCATTAAAGTTCGTGAAGTGAAAGAGGAGACCAAGCAAAGTAATGAAGGAAATAAAACAAACCATCGTAACGGCAGCGGACAATCAGCAGATCGTGTTTTACGAGAAATGGGCTTCAAAGAGCCCAGTAAAGAATTGCGCCAAGCCACTCAGCAATTGCTTGATCGTGGTGTGTCTTTAAATCGTGAGTCAGTAAATGATTTAAATAACTATCTTCAATCTGGCCGGGGGAGTGAAGGAGAACGTCGTCAAACGGTTCAAACGATGGCACAAAAGCGTCTTGAGCCAACGGCAGGCCAAATACGAGCTGTTCATGAAGCGTTACACGGACGTGCTACGGGAGATCATGTAAAAGATATAACACGTTCTGTTTCAGAACAACTTAGAGGAAGTGTATCAGATAGAGATGTGTCTCGTGAAGTTCAGCGTGCTATTGAGCGGTTAAGAACGAGCTTAATATCAGGAACGAATGTGCGACAAGCTGTAGAACACCTACAACAAACCGTGGAGCAGAGTGGAGGCGTTGTCCTGAAAAAAGAAATTAATCAAGCTTTAAGAGAGATGCTTCAAATACAAGCTGTTAATGGGCGTGAAGCTGCTGCTGAAAGAATAATGGTTTTATTGCAGAGTTTGACAAATCAAGCGCCTGAAACAGTGAGTACAGTGAATCCACCAATAGCTGCTAATACGAGTGAGTCTATCAGTCAGTCCTTCTTGTCTCAGTGGATCACTTCAGTGCAAAATACCGCTGATCTCTCATCAGCAATTGCTAATATAAAACAAGATATGAGTCAAGCGGGCGGGATTCCTGTTCAAACAACAGAGAAACTAACTACCGCTCTTAATGATGCCATGGCAAGACTTAACCAAGGGCGTGAATTGAAAGCAAGGCAAGTGTTGATGGATACATTACAACAACTACAAGCAAGCCAATCCACATCTCCAGCATCAGATTCACTTGCACATATGCAGGATTATATGCGGAATGAAATAATCCAAACAAGTGGACTATCATCAAAACACATTTTAATTACAGAAGTAACTGAGAAACTGGCTCAGGCAACGGATAATTTTAAGTTACTCCAAAAAGATGTGGTTAAACAACTTTCACGTATTGATACGATGATTCAACAATTTAAGAGTCAATCTACTCAGCAAACGCGTCCAATGCTTGAGAATGTTATTAAGCAGATGGACCGGGCTATTATGAAAAGTGATTGGATGCTCTATGCAGACATGAAAACAGAACGGAGTATGCTTGGCGCAAGCAGTCGACTAGCAGAAGCTAAGCATCTTCTCTCAAAAGGACAGTATGTTGAGGCAAGACAAATTGTCAAAGAGGTACAGCGTACGATGGATCAAATAAATTTCCGCCCATCTAATCAACGGGTCCAACATGTTCTTACCCAAGAACAAGAATGGCGGGAACCACGTACACCAGTCCATAGGCTATCACAGCAATTTGAACAGACAGCAAGACAGTTTGTGAATCAAGAAGGATCTGCTCGTCACGTATTTGAAGGTTTACGAGGGTTAGGCTTGAACCGAGAAACAGAGCTAGGTCAAATGTTAGCTTCAGGACGTGATCTCAGTCAGCAAGATCAACACCAGCGTAATGTAAAATCTATCCTCATGCAAATGGCGCGAGGTGAGGAGGAAGGCGGAAGACAACAGCAACAAGCACAGCAAGCATTACAGAGCCTATCTGGACAGCAGCTTATAAATCGCTCAGATAGCCAACAAAACTTACAAATGTTGCAGCTTTCCATACCCGTTATGCTTAAAGGTGAGGCCGAGAATCTACAAGTCTATGTCAATTCCCGTAATGAAGGGGAACAAGTGGATTGGGAAAACTGCCAACTCTATTTTCATATTGATACAAAGAAACTAGGGCCATTAGGCATCGTTCTACAAGTCAATGATCGGTCTTTAAATGTCACATTAAAAAACGATACTGACGGCTTTGCTCACAAAATAGAACCATTAGCAACATCGTATTTAGAGAATTTAAAAGAAGTAGGTTTTAACGTGAAAACGATTCAAAGTGCGCCTATGACAGTGGTGGATGACGTTCAAGAGGTAGGAGAAGAGGCTCCTGAAGAAAAGCCTATATTACCAGTGATGACTGAAGAAGGGTTTGATTATAAAGTATGATGATTTCTAAGCATTTTAATCATGTGAATCGGCGAAAAGTCAATGGCCCTTCTGCAGCTGTTATTCGATACGATGAATCAACTGGTGAAGAACCGACAATCGTTGCTCAAGGGAAAGGCTATGTAGCCGAAAAAATTATGGCTATGGCAAAAGAAAATAACATACATGTAGAAGAAGATACATTACTTCTAGAAAACTTACTTGACATGGATCTGGGAGAAAACATTCCACCTCAGCTTTATGCAGTTATTGCGGAAATTTTGTTATTAATTGAGGAAATGGAAAGAAGTTATTAACTTTTCTTAAATTATGCCGATAAATAGGTTAGGAGTAACAAGGACGTTAACATGACCCACATGGATGTGGCGCTAACTTGGCGGAGGTGACATGAGCAACGGTGATTTCAAATGAGGCACTACATAAGAAGACCCCTCAAGAATTGACAGCTTTATTGTATGAAGCTAGTCTGGATCATCTTGAGTCAGCCAAGGAAGCAATTGAAAGCGGCGAATATTTGACAGCAAATACAAAGCTTCAAAAAGCCGCAGATATCTTCTACCGTCTTGGTGCTGGGTTGAATTATGAAGCAGGGATTATAGCGGATCAATTAGATGCAATGTATAACTATCTTAGTGACAAAGTTGTAACGGCAAACTATGAAAAAAATACCGTTATTATTGATGAAGTCATTGAGCACGTTGAAATACTTTACCGTGCTTGGACTGACGCTATGAAGAACAATGTTGATCACGATCAAAAAGTAATGAAACTGAAAAAAAATGCGTATGAAAAAAATTCAATGTTCAAATCATAAGGAGTGTTATCTAGATGAAAATTAATAACAATATTCAAGCGTTAAATGCATATCGTAATTTAAATCAAAACCAATTCCAAACATCTAAAAACCTTGAAAAACTTTCGTCAGGATTAAGAATTAATCGTGCCTCAGATGATGCAGCTGGCCTTGCTATTTCAGAGAAAATGCGTTCGCAAATTCGTGGTTTAAAGCAAGCTGAACGAAATGCAATGGACGGCATTTCACTTATTCAAACAGCAGAAGGGGCACTCACAGAAGTTCATTCTATTCTTCAAAGAATGCGGGAATTAGCGGTACAAGCGGCAAACGATACTTATGAGTTAGAAGATCGTGAAACAATTCAACAAGAAATTGACGAGCTTGTAAACGAAATTAACAGCATTGCTGAAAAAACAGAGTTTAACACAAAAGATTTATTAAATGGTGATGAAGGAACTGGTGATCCATTCCTAACACTTGTTTTCCAAATCGGTGCAAATGCTGGACAATCCGTGGACATTGAAATTCCTAAAATGAATGCGACAGAATTAGGCCTTGCTGATGATGACGGGAATATTACATTAAGCGTCACGACGCGTGAGAATGCTAGTGAAGCCATTGAAACATTATCCAATGCGATTAATGCCGTGTCTAATGCTCGTGCTAAAATGGGTGCTCTTCAAAATCGAATGGAACATACCATTAACAACTTACAAGTGACACATGAGAATTTAACGAGTGCAGAATCACGTATTCGCGATGCTGATATGGCACTTGAAATGACTGAATTTACACGTAACAACATTCTTAACCAGTCAGCTACAGCAATGCTCGCTCAAGCGAACCAGCTGCCACAGGGGATTTTACAGTTGTTGCAATAAATTTGTGGCGTAAGGCTGTTGATCAGTCTTACGTTTTATTTTGTTTTATTAAAAAGGATGATACAAGAAAAAGGTTGGATCGTGACTATTACACGTATTTTACGTAGCACTCTTTCATGTTAAGCACTTCTTCTTTATAATTGGGGGAAGATGTGGAGAAAGGAAGTAATGAAATGGATGTACAAAAACTCGGTCGGACAAGTTTAAATAAGCCAGTATCTAAGAGCAGTACGAATGGAACAGAAGCAAAAGTCTCTTTTCAAGAGATCATGCAACGTGGACGTCATAGCGCTGAATATGAGCGTTTAGGCCAATTGATGCAAAAAATTGACGATCAAGGAAAAATACTATCTGAATCACGAACTGTTGAAGAGTTAAGAAAATATAAGCAACTTGTAAAAGAATTTATGGATGATGCCGTAAAATTAGGCTTAAGTCTTGAAGAACGAAAAGGGTTCAATCGAAGAGGTCGTACGAAAGTATATAAGATAGTCCGAGAAGTTGACAGGAAGCTCTTGGATTTAACTGATGCTGTGCTTAATGAGCAAAAAAAGAGCTTAGATATTCTTAATATGGTTGGTGAAATTAAAGGCTTGCTAGTGAATATATATGCGTAAATAACGTTTTGCGGCAAAATAATTGCTGTGAAACGTTTTTATTTATTAACTCCGTTACAAAATATTATTTGTTTCATGAAGTACTGTCTTGTGTATTTAGAGTAGTATGATGTTTCAACATTAAAAAGACTTTAATACGTCGTGTGACAAGAAAGAGTTAACCATAACAACACTATTCATTTTAGGAGGAACTAAATGTTTAATTTGACATTTTATTATGAGACGATTATTGATGAGTCATTAACAGAGGTGTGGCGATTTTTCCAGTCCACTGAAAATTTGGCACAGATGACGCGTGTACCTAAAATAGCTGTTTTAGGGGACTCTAACGTTTATGAAGGAGCGAAAGTGCATTTACGTCTGAATTTTCTTCTGTTAAATTTTTATTGGAAAGGGACAATTAGTGAAACAGTCGATGGGGTGTACTTTATTGATGAAGGAGAAAAGCTGCCTTGGCCCATTAGATCATGGCAGCACGTTCATACTTTTAAAGCATTATCACATAATCAAACACAGATGATTGACCGTATATCGGTAAGCTCTTTCCTTCCGTCACGTATTATGACGATTGGGTTAACGATGATGTTCTCTAATAGAGAAAAGTATTTGCATCATTACTTCAATTAGTTACCAGCCATGATAATACGGCACTGGTGGATCTAGCTTTTCATTTAACTCGACAGCTGCAGTGCGTGGCCAATAGGGATCTTTTAATAAAGCTCTCCCAATAAAAATTAAATCTGCTCTGTTATTTTGTAAAATTTCCTCTGCTTGAAAAGCACTTGAGATCATCCCCACTGCACCAGTCGCGATGTCGGCACTATGTTTGATCGTTTCCGCATGCACAATTTGGTAGCCTGGATAAGTGTGTACCGGTGTATGAATAACCCCACCTGTACTGCAATCGATAAGGTCTATGCCTAATGTTTTCATTTTTTTAGCATAATAAATAAAGTCATCCATCGTATTGCCGCCTTCAGCGTATTCATCCACTGACAGTCGAACAAATAATGGGCCATTCCAGGCTGTTTTGACGGCTTTAATGACCTTATCTAAGAAAGTGAAACGTTTTTCGCGGTCACCACCGAAATCATCTTTCCTTTTATTAGTGAGTGGAGAAAGAAATTGATTGATTAAATATCCATGTGCACCATGAATTTCAATCACATCAAAGCCGGCTTCTTTAGCTCGTCTTGCGCCTTCTTTAAAAGCGGTGATAGTGTCCGCAATATCTGCTTCTGACATCTCTAACGGTTGTTTCATATTTTCAAAAGCAAGTGGTGATGGGGCATAGATAGAACTATTCAATTCAGCCTTTCTCCCAGCATGGGCCAACTGAATAGCTGTTTTAGCACCATGTTCTTTCATACTATCCACAAGTTTTTTTAAATTAGGAATGTGTTGATCGTCCCATATGCCTAAATCATATGGTGAGATACGTCCTTCCATTTGGACAGCAGTAGCTTCAACCATAATTAGCCCCACTTGGCCTACTGCTCTGCTTATGTAATGAGTGTAATGCCATGGAGCAACTTTACCGTCTTTGTTAGTCGATGAATACATGCACATTGGAGACATGGTAATTCTGTTTTTAAATGTAACGTCTTTAATGGTCAAAGGGGAAAATAATGCTGTGCTTGACGTCATAACAATCACTCCTTATTTAGTAATTAAGGTTAATGTATCATAAATGGAAGCGTTTGTCAGAAAAGACGCACCAATTAGGGAGGCCATTCAATCTAACAGGTGAGAAAAGAAAATGAGACGGTTTAAATTTATCACAGATAACTACCTGAAATAGAAAGGAGAGGTAAATCTATTTAAGGGTCGGATAATACGCTGATTCACGCCACTACCAATTAGTGGAGGAAGAAGGAAAACTCTCATTGATTGATGGTTTGTTTTGACGTCTTCTTAGTTGATATGTATATATGATGAGTAATTCATATAGAGAAGTTTATGTTGATGGAAGGAATTTCATTAACAGTGCTAGCGAGATAAGAGGTTGAAAAATAATTTTTAAAACCGGGAATTATCCCGGTTAAATGGCGTTAATTAAGAACGATCCTGTTTACGCTGTTCATGGAAATAACCATTAAGAAAAGCCAATATTTTGCTACGTGGAATAATACCAGAAAAGGCACCAGTAGAATCCTCTACACAAATAAATGGATGATTAATTGATAGCGACATTACTTTTTCAAAAGGATCATCACGCTGAACACAAGCAATATCCTGCGTCATTATTTCTTCTACTTTCCAATTATTAAGTTTCTCTGGTTCAATACGCTCAATCCCTAAAATGGAGTCTAAAATTTGGGCTTTGCTAATAATCCCCTTAAGCTTAAATGAGTCATCTAAAACAGGCACAGCTGTATAACCTGATTTGACTAAAACTAAAAGCGCATGTTCTAAACTATTTTCAGGCTGCGTATGTGCTACTTGCTCAGCGGATATTAGAAACGATGTTATAGCGTAATTTAGCACATCATTCTCTTCTAAATTTTGCATACTTATGCACACTTTCTATATTAGATTTGACCTTTAATGTTATACCACAAAAGTAACCTTTTTAAACAGAGCATGCTGACACCTTTAATGTTAGCGAGACGTAGAACAAATGTCAACTTGAAAGGGTATCATAGAGAATCATTTTCGAACAGCTCGTTTAAGGAAAGGGGGCGTTTAAATGGGGGTGTTTTATCACAAAATAAGTAATAAGGGGTGAGCGATTTGCATTCAAAAAATACTGTCCGATATTTCTGTGAAGTCTACTTATCAGGCAATAAGTATTATTTCAAACAAGAAATCATCACGAATGACAGCTGGGAAAATACAGATTCTTTATATTGGGGGAAGAAGAGACCGATCACAGCAAAGACGTTTAACTATTGGAAAAAGCGCGGCTATCAGTGCCGAACTGTCTACCTTTACAATCAACCAGCAGAGATCATTCCATTTGATCGTAGTGTTAGGTAGACGTTTAATTGATAACAAATTATAAACCTTCTTCCCAGAAGTGCCAAGGATCCTTATCAATCGGTGATTTTAGTAAATGAGATACTGGAACGATGTCAACATTCTTTTCAGCAAAATATGACTTTGCTTCTTGTAAAGCGTGAAATGTATCCAGCCCTTTAATACCAACGTGTCCAATACCGATAGCTTGGCCATTTTGTTCCGCGAGTTCAGCTAATTTTATAGCCATTTTGTAAGTGTGGTGTCGAGAAGACTGAGTGTTATCAAGAAAAAGGTCCCTTTCACCGTATAACATATTTGTTTGCTCACATAACTTAGGAATGCATGAGTTGGGGTTTGTCCCACTATCTATGACATAGAGGTTATGCTCTTTTGCTACTTCTAAAATGATCGTCATTATTTGTTCGTTCTCCACAATTTTTGACCCCATATGTTGGTTAATACCACTAGCGTATGGAACGTCATCGATTGCTTCTCGAACCCGTGATCTAATTTCTTCATCGGTTAAGCTATCTAGAATAGGATTTGGACCAAGCCATGATTTTTTTCCTTGTTTTGGTTCCATTGGCATATGAATCATTACCTCAAACCCAGCTTCATGAGCCTTTTCAGCCACTAGGCGAGAATTTTCTAAAAAAGGCATGACAGCAACAGTGACCGGAATATTATGCGTTAGAAATTCGTTTGATCCTTTACCAATCCCACCAAAATCATCAATTATAATGGCAGCTTTTGCTTCTGTAGAGGCTGCTGAGACATTTAGATTGTGACCACTACTTATGACAATGAGGCTGCTAACAAAAAATAGGAATGTAACACGTAAGGCGAACATAGGCATACTCCTTTAATACTGTTTTATAACATTAGTATGCACTTTTTGACTAAGAACATGACAAAACCGTCAGTTTTCACTGACGGTAGATACTCACAGTTTATTTCCTAATTTTAAAGGCAGCATTTAATTGACCACGAAGCATTTTATCTCTAACATCAGCCTTTTTCATTTCTTCTTTACGAATTTCAAATGTCTGCATACCATCTTCCATTTTGTTTGCAATCTCGACAAGCCTCTCTACATCTGCAAACGAATACTTTCGTGTGCCGCCTTTACTCCGCTCTGGGAATACCAGTTTTCGTTCTTCATAATAACGTATTTGACGTTCGGACAACCCTGTTAGTTCACTAGTTATACCAATGCTAATTACTTTCTTATCCTTGTAACTGAATGCCAAAGGAATCCCCTTCCTTCTCCATGAAAGTTCGTTGTTTTGTTAACTTATTAGTTATAGATTAGGTAACCATGTCTCATTTGAATGATGAGATGTGTTTAAATACATGGTGAAGTTAACAGTTGTTTATACGGTAACTCCCGTGATTTTCTTATACTATATCATGGATGAGTAAAGGTAGTGGCAAAATTGTTAGATTTTCTTACATAGATAGCGATTCTATTAGCTATCAGTAAGTTGCTTTTTAATGAGTGATTTCAATTCTTTTACATCTTTACGTAGTTCTTTCAATTCTTCGGAAGTTTCTTCCACTTCCTGTTCAGCAATTTCTACTTTTTCAACATTGTTGACAATAACGCCGATGAATAAATTAAAAATAACAAAGGTCCCAACAAGTACAAAAGCTACAAAGTAAACCCAAGCCCAAGGTAGTTCAGCAAAAATTGGACGCATGACCTCACTAGCCCATGATTCTAGCGTGACGACTTGAAAGAGGGTGAGAAGGGAAAGTTGCAAGCTTCCGAAATACTCAGGTGCTGTCTCTTGAAACAGCATTGTTCCGATAACAGCAAAAATATAAAAGATGATGCTCATAAGAAGCATAATATTCCCTAAAGCAGGAATGGTCATTAAGAGTGCGTCTACTAGGCGTCGTAACGATGGGATGACAGAGATTGCTCTAAATACACGAAGTACACGTAGAATTCTTAAAACAGTAACGAAGTGAGCACCAGCAAAAATATGGCCAGCACTAACAATAATAAAATCAAACCAATTCCAACTATTTTTAAAGAATGTTTTCGGATGAGGAGCTGCTAGTAGACGAAGGAAAATTTCGACGGTAAAAATCCAAAGTAAAAGTCTGTCCGCTATCCAGAATTCAGTTCGATATTCTGAATAAAGATGAGGATAAGTTTCTAATCCTACAACAACTGCATTTATAAGAATGAGCGTTATGACTGTACCATTAAAAAATGGATGGGAAACAACGTGATTGAGTTTTATTTTCCATTTAGAATCGGTAATTTGATGATTCATTGTATATTCCTCCATCTATCAATCAATTGAGATAACGTGTTTTAGTATTCTATTATTCTACAAAAATTCATGACATAAGGAAACCTCCAATGAATTACCATTGGAGGTTGAATTCAGGAATTATTTATAGCACTGTGTTGGTTTAGAATGCTTTTACTGACGAGATAGGCACTTGAGAAAGAAACTTCAGATAGCTGACCATAACCTTGACACCAATCACCAGCGAAAAAGACGTTAGGTAGTGCTTCAAAATGCAACGGTAGTCCTCGCTGATTCATCGTCCAACGTATAGCTTGTAAAACAGGTTTTTTAGAAGCTCTAGGAATAGCTAACGTTTTTCGCCATCCGGGGAAATGCTTGTCATAGAATCGCTCCATTTTCTCAACCATGGCATCATGTGCTGTTGGATCATTAATATCACTTTGCTTTAAATAGCCAACTGCCTGTAATAATTGTCCACCTTCTGGTGCAGCCTCCATATCATAGTAAGAAATATCAGTCACAAAAATTTGTCTGTTTTTATCAAAAATATACGTATAGTCTGATTCAATTCTCTTTTTCAAACCTACATCATAAAACATGACATAAGTCGGTTCATAATCTGTATACCTTTCTAATTCAGGTTTAATGACTGTGTCATTTAGCAACTTTTGTAGTTCTTCCGGAGGAATAGCAAAAATAAATTGTTCGCCTGAAAAAGCATGTTTTTTCGTTTGTACTTCTGTGATACGGCCTTGCTCTGTAACAACATCGGTTATTTTAGTTTTTTCAAAAATAACGCCATTATTTTCTTTAATAACCCGTTTGTACTCTTCAATGAGAACTTTCCAACCACCTTGAATGAAGCTAACGGGTATATTTGTTTTAAAAAGCCGTCGATAATAATTAAAGAAAACATCACTAGGAATACTATCCGGATCTCCAGAGAAAAAATTTGTTGTAGCGAGATTTAACATCATTTCTTTCACTGCTGGACTTATTTTTCGTAACTCAATCCATTCCTGGATCGATAAGTTAGGATCACCTTTCTCAAATCCTAATGTCGTAAAAAGCATATGATAAGCAAAACGAAATTTATCAAAGCCTTTGAGAAGTTTTGTTTGTAAGAGACCACCGATATTACTTGTAATAACAGTTGCTTCTTCACCCATATCATATTTAGCTTTTAATTGAGAGAAGTCTTCCCAATGAATACGAAGGTCTAATTCTTGTTCAATTTTAGTGAGGTAAGAGGTATCTCTTGCATAAATAGCATGAGCTCCAAAATTAAATTGATAGCCTTTAAGTTGGATTGTCATAGCTCTACCGCCAAGTTTGCCTCTTTCTAATAGCGCGACTTTTTTGCCGTGGTAAGCTAAATATGCGGCTGAGGTTAATCCAGCTAGACCTCCTCCTACGATGACCACATCGTACTGGCTGTTTTTCATTGTGAGACCTCCTGCAAGAATTCAGTATGATAGATGACGTATACTGCTAATAATAATTATAACTTACTGTAAATATGGATTAAAGAGAGAAAATACCCTGGGTGTAGTTACTTTGCTACCCAGGGTTAATCAATTATAACGGCTACTTTACGTCATTTTTTACATTGTTAGAGGCGATTGTACGCTCATTTGTTAGTGATCCCAACTCTTTTGAGCGTTCAGCTGCTTTTTCTATGCAGGAAATAATGATCTCTTGCATTTTTTGCTCTCTTAATACATTGAATCCGGCTTCAGTTGTACCTCCCGGACTCATAATTTGTTGGTATAAAATGGATGGAGAAGAGTCGTTTGCCTGCACACGCAAGCCCGCTCCAAGCAACGTTTGAGAGACGAGATGTCTCGCAAGATTCTGATCAACGCCAATTTTTACAGCTGCCAATTCCATCGCTTCCATTAAATAATAAATATAGGCTGGACCAGTTCCGGTTAAAGCTGTGAGAGCATCCATCGTGTCTTCAGGAACCTCTGCTGTTTCCCCAACTAACTTAAATGTGTCTTTCACTCTAGATAGATGGTCTTGATTAACCCACTTTCCCAGTGCTATTGGTGTCATCGAAGCATTTACGACAGCAGAGGTATTTGGTATAGTGCGAATGACGGGCGCATTTAAATTTGGGAAGAAGTCTTCTAACGCTTCAGTTGTAATACCGGCCATGACAGAAACGAGGGGAATATCCTGAGTCAACAGATGTTGTAACGGTTTTACCGCTTGTTTCCAGTCTTTTGGTTTACAAGCAATAAGTAGTATATGTGCGTGTGCTATGAGCTCTTCTATGTTACGGGTTGTTTTCACCCCATAAGTAGTAGAGAGTTCTTCAAGACGCTTATCATTTGATCGGTTTGTAACTAAAATATTTTGTGGTGCTATCTGTCCGCTTTTCACCCATCCACAAATAAGGGCTTCTGCCATTGAACCTGCTCCAAGTATACTAATCATCGTATTCATAAGTGACCACCTTTTATCTCATCCATTATTATAGAATAGTTCAAATTTCCATTATTATGAGTGGGAATGGATGAAAAGTCAATAGAATAACGATAAAATAACGTCAAAAGATTTTCTGATAGTACTAAAAGAATACGTTATTTTAACAATGTTAGCTTTTTTAGTTAGTCAAAATTTTTTCCGAATTACTAACAGTGCCTTTACACTATCAGCTTGTCTAGTTGTTATTTTTACGTAACACAATGTAAAAATGTGATTTTAAATTTTGTACTTTAAAAGTGGGGATATTGATGAAAAAATGTTTAAACAATGATGTTGTTGTGATTACAGGAGCATCCGGTGGAATTGGTAAAGAATTAGCGATTGAGGTTGCTCAGCAAGGGGGCACGCCAGTCTTACTTGCCCGTTCGGGTGATAAGTTAAGAGCAGTCTCAGACTATATATGTCGTACAACTGGCGTTGACGCACCAATTTATGAATTAGATGTATCAGACCTTAACGCGATAGACACGACATTTAAAACCATTTATAAGGAGGTAGGTACCATCACTGCCCTTATAAATAATGCCGGTTTTGCCGTGTTTGACACTGTCAGAGAAGCTGACTTAATAGACATGGAAAACATGTTTAAAGTAAATGTATTTGGAACGATTGCATGTACAAAGCAAGTTCTTCCATACATGATGACGCAAGGATATGGACACATTATTTTTATCGGGTCAGTGGCTAGCAAAATTCCCACACCTAAAGCCAGTGTCTATTCAGCTACGAAGCATGCTGTTCTCGGCTTTGCAAATGCTTTAAGGATGGAGCTTCAAGACAGTCCCCTCCATGTAAGCATCGTCAATCCGGGGCCTGTCCGTACTGATTTTTTCAATGTTGCTGATAAATCAGGTAATTACAAAAAAAATGTCCAAAATTATATGTTAGAGCCAGCGTACGTGTCTAAAAAGACAGCCCAATTGTTAAAAAAGCCAAAACGAGAAATTAACCTTCCGATATGGATGGGAGCAGGTGCTATTTTATATCAACTGTGTCCCACCTTATTTCAAAAAATACTTGGTAAGCATATGAATAAAAAATGACTTATCAGAAGAAAACAGCTTTGTCAATTGTCAGATGATATATCATTGTGTGTCGTTAAATGGTTAATTACACCAAAACCTTGCTATAACTGAATTTATGTTCATTTATGACCGATAAATGTAACTGAATGTTCACGAAAAGTTCACAAATTACCTAGTGAAATGGTGTATAGTAGACCTTGTAATCTAATAAAACCGTGAATAATTTCACATGCTAACTCACGGAATAAAAGAGAGGAAGTTTATAGTGATCGTAAAAGATTTAGTGGAGACGAGAGAGCTTTTGGCCGACGAAACACCTGAAGATGTCTTTGTAGTGTACGAAAGGTTTGATAATAAGGACTGTCAATGTGTAGGGGACGCGGTAGAGGAGATCGAATGTGATCCGGAAGAAATCATTCAGATTTTAATAGGTAATCCGGAAGCATCGAAATCGTTAACAAGCGCGGCAACTTATAAAGTTGGTGAAGATTTCACTTCCATCGAAGCGATCATAGAAGATATAAAATTAAAACATTCACACTATCTGATCGATAAGCCTGAATTAGCCCCTCTTGGATAACCAAGGGGTTTTTTCTTGTTAATCGGGTTAAATAAGAGGACCTTTTTTAAACAGGCGAAATAAAGCTGAAATAAAATGGAGAAAAAATCTTAAACGATATGACGACACCTAAAAGGAGATAAATCGCGTATAATGAAGTTTGAAGCTTTACAATTAAATTATAAAAACAGCAAATCTCTACTAGAATGTAAATAACAGATGTGCAAAGGAGAGACATAAAGTGATAAACGTTTTATTTGTATGTTTAGGGAATATTTGTCGGTCACCAATGGCAGAAGCTATTTTTCGCCAGAAAGTAAAACAGGCGGGATTACAGAATAAAATAGTGACAGACTCAGCAGGGACTGGAAATTGGCATATTGGAAAACGCCCACACGAAGGGACGCTCGCTATTTTGGCAAAGTATCATGTAGAGGACGAACAGTTGGTTGCACGTCAGGTGGTTGAACAAGATTTATCAACGTATGATTACATTATTGCCATGGATGCATCGAATATGAAGCATCTTAATGAGCTTAATACATTAGGAGTCATTGTTCACTTGCATAAGCTACTAGATTTTGTAGAAATAAGTCAAGTAAAAGATGTTCCCGACCCATATTTCACGGGGAATTTTGATGAAGTATATGATTTAATTAATGAGGGGTGTAGCGCTTTATTAGCGTTCATCAAAGATAAAGAAGGTATCTAGACAAATATCAAACCTATTTAAAGTTCACCGACCTACTACAGGGTCGGTTTTTTATCATAGATAAAGGTCCGTAAACCTCTCGGCTCAAAATAAAGAGGAGAGAGAGCTATCTCTATTTAGCATGAGTTAACGATCGATAATGACTTGATTGAAGGGCGGGCGTTTTATTTGGTAGGTGCTCTTTTTGTAAAAAACTTCTCAATGTTTCTAAATAACCTCCTTATGCTTATGAATGTTTAGAATAGTTTAGTTCAAGTAGCTAATAGGGTATAGAGGTTACAGTGTTTTGGTTAAGACAATTGGGGAGTTGAGAGAATTGAGTGAATTTAATCGTATGCTGCAGGCAAGAAAATGGATGAAAACAAATGAAAATTTCTTGTCCACTTGGCATGCGCATGTAGGCTATACATTAGATTTGTTTTATTATTTTAGTCAATATCGCTCTGTGGAGCATGTAGCAGAAACATGTGATTTCAACCGTGCTCTTCTTAATAGGTGGATAGAAGTGGGTCTGGAGATAGGTCATTTGAAAAAAAGTATGACGGGTAAAATAAAAGCGAAACGAAAACTCATAAAATATGCTTCAGCAAACAGTTCGGAGTCTGTTGGCGTTTTATTAAGAGAGATGATGGAATTACACCTTCCCACTTTATTAAAATATCCTGATCTATTAAAAAATAACGAGCGGATAGAATATTTGGAAGATTCTTTTGCAAATGTAGTGGCAGAAACATCCACGCTATTGGAAAAGGTTTCCATTTACCCAATTTTAAAAATTGTGAAAAAAAATAAGCCGGCCACAATTATCGATTTAGGCTGCGGCTATGGCGGTTATTTAAAACGCATACAAAAACGCTTTCCAACGATAGCTCTAAATGGCGTTGAAATAAATGACAAGGTGGCTAAACAAGCGAGAGACGCATTGAATGAACACGCGCAGATTCATTGTACTGATATGGAGACATTTATAGAAAAGTATAGCGGTAAAACAGATATGGTCATGGTACATAATTTACTCTATTATTTTGCACCTGAGGAAAGAGCAGAGCTATTTAAAAAAATAGCTTCAATCATGAATCAAGGAGGCATCATCACGTTTATACAACCTGTCAAGGGAGCCAAACATGGACAAACCTTTACAGCGGCATTTAATACATTTATGACAGCTCACAAAAATCTCTACCCGCTTCCAACATTAAAAGAAATGAAGCGTAACAGCAAAAAAGCTGGACTTAAAATAATGACGATTAAACCGCTTATTAGAGAAGGTGGTTGGTACTTAGTGACAATGAGAAAAACAATTTAATAGATTGACCACCTAATCAGTAGTCAATAGGACAACCCTCATTGAATAGCATAAAAAAACGACTGTTTACAGTTCAAGATTGGAAACGAGGGATGAACATGTGTGGAATTACTGGATGGGTGGATCAATCAGAAAATTTAATGAACCACGAAGACACGTTAAGACAGATGGCTAACCAATTGAGCCTGCGTGGTCCAGATGCGATTACGACATGGAGCTGTGAAAAGGCTGTTTTCGGTCATACACGTCTAATCGTAGTTGATCCAGCAGGTGGTGCTCAACCAATGACGAAGAAGAAAAACGGATTTAGCTATACGATTTGTTATAACGGCGAATTATACAATACTGAGGACATTAGAAAAGAATTGCGCGCTCACGGATACAGCTTTAACTCCCATTCTGATACAGAAGTTCTGTTGACTGCCTATATTCAATGGAGAGAAGCCTGCGTTGAAAGACTAACAGGTATCTTTGCATTTGCTGTGTGGGATGAAGAAAGAAATGAACTATTTTTAGCGAGAGATCGATTAGGTGTGAAGCCATTGTTTTATAGTTTGGGCAACAAAGGGATAATCTTTGGTTCGGAAATAAAAGCGCTATTAGCTCATCCAGCTATAAATACAAGTGTTGGTATTGAAGGGTGGCAAGAATTACTTGGATTAAGTCCATCTCGTACACCAGGTCATGGTATTTTTAGTGGCATTAATGAATTAAGACCTGCTCATTTCATGCGATTTAATAATGGCAAAGCAACTATTCAAAGATATTGGCAAGTAAAAAGTCAACAACATCGTGAATCAACTGAAGAAACAGCGGCTCATATACGCCATTTATTGACGACAGCCGTTGAAGAACAGTTGGTAGCTGATGTGCCAGTCTCAACATTTCTGTCAGGTGGGCTCGATTCTAGCGCTATTTCAGCGATTGCAGCTGGATTTTATAAACAAAAAGGGCGTTCACCTTTAAAAACCTTCTCTTTTGATTATGAGGATAATGACCGTTATTTTACCTCTAGTCATTTTCAACCAGATGCTGATAGCCCATGGGTAGAACGAATGGTTGAAGAACTTAATACTGCTCATACGAAAGCGATTATAAAACAAACTGAGCTATATAAGTTACTTGAGTCAGCAGTTAAAGCGAGAGACTTACCTGGAATGGCAGACATTGATTCTTCATTGCTGTGGTTTTGCGGAGAAATTCGTAAACAAGCGACTGTGGCTTTGTCTGGCGAATGTGCCGATGAGATTTTTGGCGGTTATCCGTGGTTTCGTGATAAAGAAAAATTACAGGGAGAAATCTTCCCATGGATGAGTTCATTAGAAGAAAGAGAACAGTTACTTAGACCGGAATGGCAAACTCAACTTCAACTAAAGGATTACGTGACAGAACGCTATAGAGAAACATTAGATGAAGTACCTGTTTTAGAAGGAGAAGGAGAAGAAGAGGCGCAAAGGAGAAGCTTATTTTACGTCAATATGATATGGTTTATGACCACTTTACTGGAACGAAAAGACCGTATGAGTATGGCACAAAGCTTGGAGGTTCGAGTCCCCTTCGCTGATCATAAGCTCGTGGAATATGTGTGGAACATACCATGGGAAATGAAGATGTTAAACGGCAGGGAAAAGGGAATATTAAGACGTGCGATGGAAGGCATTCTACCGGACGATGTATTATATAGAAAGAAAAGTCCTTTCCCTAAAACTCACCATCCTATTTATCGAAAATTGGTCTCAGATTCGCTCATGAAACTTGTTAAACAGAAAGAGTCTCCTATTTTCAATAAGCTTGATTATCAAAAGGTAAAGATACTTGCTGAAACAGAAGGGAGCTCCTTTAAGAAACCGTATTTCGGACAATTGATGACAGGCCCCCAGTTAATGGCTTACTTGCTTCAATTGGATGGTTGGATGAGACACTATAATGTGAGTTGAAGAAGCCATTAAGCTTTAGAAAGGATAATGATTTACTAATAAGATCTAGTCATTTTTCATACAACTTAACATAAGTTGGAACATCTTTAAACTACTGGGGCAACAAATTAGGTACCCCCTTTTATCCCTATAAAACCAAAGAATTTATAATAATATGATACAAAAATGCCTCCATAGTCGTATATAAACTTAACGACAAATCGGAGGTGTTTTTTGTATGATGCCTTCACATTCAGAACATAATTGAAAAGAAGAACTTTAGTCTAGAGGAAACAGAATACTGACTGTATTATGTTTTTCTTATAGAAGTAGGAACTTATTATAGATATTTATAGCAGAGGTGACACATGCAGAGGAAGAAAATTGCAATAATAGGGACTGGCCCAGGGGGATTAGCCGCAGCGATGTTATTGTCAGCAAAAGGCTATCACGTTCAGCTGTTCGAAAAACAAAAATATATTGGTGGACGAACATCCTCATTTTCTAAATTTGGTTATACATTTGATTTAGGCCCAACTTTTTTTAGTATGCCATATATTCTTGAAGAACTATTTCAGGAAGCAGGCCGCCGGTTAGAAGATTACGTATCGCTAAGAAAAATAGATCCTATGTATACGCTTATGTTTGATGATTTCTCCATGAAAGCAAGCTCAGATCGACAAAAAATGAAACAAATTGTAGAGACACATTTCCCTGGGTATGGTATGCAATACGAACGTTTTATGTTAGATACACGTAAGAAAATGAACGTATTATTACCAATTCTACAAAAAAATCACGATTCTATTTTTGATTATGTACGTTTACGAAGTATAAAAGCCTGGCCAAAATTAGAATTAAGTAAAACGTTATATGAAGTGTTATCCAAATATTTTGACGATGATCGCTTAAAATTATCATTCACCTTTCAGTCCAAATATTTAGGAATGTCTCCCTGGGAGTGCCCAGGTTTATTTAGCATCTTAGCATTTATGGAACATGAGTATGGTATTTTCCATCCAGTAGGGGGACTAAGTAAGTTAACTGCAGCTATGGGGATAGTTGCCAGAGAACACGGAGCAGAGATACATACAGGAACAGGGGTGTCTAAGTTAATCATTGATAATAAGCGGACTGTTCAAGGCTTACAACTAGATACTGGTGATAAAATAGCGGCTGATCATGTGATTATGAATGCTGATTTTGCTCAAGCTATGAGTCAGCTTGTGGCTGATGATCTGCGAAGAAAGTATAAGACCATCCATTTAGAAAAAAAACGCTACTCGTGTTCTACTTTTATGATCTACGCTGGAGTAGATACCTCTGTACCGTTAGATCACCATACCGTATTATTCTCTAAAGATTACAAACGTAATGTAGAAGAGATTTCACATTTGAAAACAGTATCCCAAGACCCGTCTATCTATATTCAAAATGCCTCAATAACAGATTCAACATTAGCTCCGACGGGGAAGTCAGCATTGTACATTCTAGCTCCAGTCCCTAACAATTTTAGTCATATAGATTGGGAGAAAGAAAAAGGAGCTTTTCATGATTTAATCCTGTCTAAAGTGGAGGAAAAAACAGGCTTACACAACCTTCGACATAAAATTGAAACAGAAACCGTTTTAACACCGGCTGATTGGGAAAATAAAAAGTACGTCTATAAAGGGGCTACGTTTAACCTAGCTCATAATTTGCGACAAATGATGTACTTCAGACCCCATAATAAATTGAAAGAATTTCGAGGTCTTTGGCTCGTTGGAGGGGGTACACATCCAGGGAGTGGGCTACCAACGATTTTTGAATCAGCGAGAATTACGGCACATCTCCTTTCAGGGGCAATGGATTGAGGGGAAAGAAGTGTGTGGATAAGGATAAAGTTGTATTTTCTTAAAATTAATTATAGTGAAAGAGTGAGTAGTGTCAATGAAGAAAAGTACTAAGGACGTGTGACAGAAGTTCTCCATTTCTAGTAAGCTGATCCGTAAGAAAGTAACGCGATATGGAACAGTAATTTGAGTGAAGGAAAATACTTCTGTACGTTTGTGGATCATGAGAGAACGCTAAACTAAAATTAAATAAATCAATTTCATAATGGCGCTTCATGAGCAATAAAACGACAAATATGTTACATTTCATTTTAATATACGGATAAAAAGTGGCTTAATCGTAAGACGGCGACTCGAAGAGGATAAAGCGTAGACTGAAGATCCACTTTTGCGAGGATTACCTAGTACAAATACTCGCTGAAGACAAGCCCTCAGGAAAGCGTCCGTCTGAAGTGAAGGCCACATTCTTATTCGAATTTTGACTTCTTATTTCGAATGGTTTAATTAACATTATTCACCTTATGAAAAATTGATTTTTTTAATGCTTCTAAATTTGGCCGAAAAATGGTGAAAGAATAATGGTGTACTAAGACTAGTATTTCTTTTTAGTGGGGCTTATGGCTTGTGAATGGGGAGTTTTCTATAGTGAGAGTTTCTAACTAGATTCTCTTTCCTCACAATAAAATGATCGGTTTTAAACGATATGGTAAAATAGACAAGGAGGTAAGAAATTTGAATCAACGAGACGATAAACATGTTATTGTAACCGGGGCATCCCAAGGTATTGGAAAAAAGATAGCAGAATTATTTGCTGAGGCTCGGGCACATGTATGGTTACTTGATTGCAATTTATCGAAGGGGAAACAAGTGGAAGGGGATTTACAGGAGAAAGGGTACAATGTTACATTTCAACAATTAGATGTTCAACATCCCGAAGAAATTAAAGCATTTTTTTTACGACTAGCTGGTGAAAATGCCGTTATCAATACGCTTGTTAATAACGCTGGTATCTCTCATTTTAAACGATTTAGTGAACTGGAAGTCACTGAATGGGACACTGTCATGAATACAAATGTGAGAAGCATGATGTTAATGTCAAAATATTGTGTGCCCTTAATGAAGTTAGGAGGATCTATCATTAACATAGCTTCTACAAGAGCTCTTATGTCAGAGCCTAATTGTGAAGCATATGCCGCATCCAAAGGAGCAGTAATAGCTCTCACACATGCTTTGGCAGCAACCTTGTCAGAAAAATATATTCGAGTGAATGCTATTAGCCCTGGGTGGATTCAAACGGAAAATTATTCTCTGCTTCGTGAAGAAGACCATCATCAACATTTCTCACAACGAGTCGGTCAACCGGCTGATGTGGCAAAAGCATGCCTTTTTTTATCAAGGGAAGACGCTGACTTCATTACTGGAGAAAATATCATTATCGATGGGGGAATGACTCGAAAAATGATTTATCATCATTAAATCATATGTTTTATTTCGTATTTTAGGCGTCTAACCTTTCTTGGCGAATACGAATTGTGAACGGATTTTATTAAGTTGGTGCAGCACAGACAGAAGGAGATTATCATATGAAAACAATTAAATTTATTGCAACCGATATGGATGGAACATTACTAGATAATAATCGTAAAGTTTCAGAGGAAAGTGTTCGTGCTATAAAAGAAGCACAAAAGGCAGGTATAACAGTAGTTGTAGCAACAGGGCGCGATTATACAGAAGCGATTACACCATTGAAAGAAGTGGGTCTACGTCTTCCTCTAATTTGTGTTAATGGCGCAGATATAAGAGAAGAAGATGGAAACGTTATTCAGCAACAATCCCTGTCAACAGATCAATTTAACGTTATTAATCGCATTTTACAAGAAGAAGAAATTTATTTTGAAATAACGACATCTAAAGGGACATATACAAATAACGAAAAACGAGGATTAGAGTTAGTCGTCGATTTGTTAAAAACGACTGGAGAGTTTTCGTCCTACGAGGAAGCGATGGCATTAGCTGAGAAAAGGTTTGAGCAAGGAGCTGTTTTTCGAACAGATGATTATCACGAGATTTTACGAGGAGAAGGGACCCTATTACTAAAAGTATTGGCTTTTTCAACTGACCGTGAAAAACGTGAACGGGCAGAAGCTAAATTGGCTCAAGAATTAAATATTAGCGTCAGTGCTTCAGCAAGAGATAATTTAGAAATTACCCACCAGTATGCAACAAAAGGTAAAGGTATCGAGATAATGACAAAACGTTTTAATTTAGACGTCTCAGAAGCCATGGTAGTGGGCGATAACTTTAATGATGTCTCAATGATGCAAATAGCAGGTTATGCTGTAGCTATGGGGAATGCTGAAAAAGAGATCAAACAGCTATGTGATTTCACGACAGCGACTAATGGAGAAGATGGCGTAGCTAAAGCCATACGTTCAGTTATCACTCACCAATTACAAGACTAACAATGCAAAAAGAGCCCAGCCAGAGATGGAGGGGCTCTTTTTAGACGGTGATGTAGCATTAACTAAGCTACTTTTTTATCATTGTTAAGACGTTGGTCTCTTGATTGCACAACCTCTTTAATGAAATAAGCGATAAAACATAACCCAATTAAACTATAACCTGCGGCAAAGTCGTTAGCAGCTCCAAAGGCCATTTCAGGCGCATGCATAAGACCGCCAAAACTCAATAAAGCACCGACAAATGCAAAGAGTGCTGCTTTTAGATAGTCGTGATCTATAATAAAGACAGTCATAGCGCCTAAGATAATACCTGTAAACATAGCACCCTGTCCTAATGGAATGATCCCTGATGATATATCAGCTAATGCATCGGGTGCACGATTTTCAAAACGTGTCATTAAATAATTTGCAAAGTATGGAAGCATGGCAATGGCGACAGCAGGATAATATTTTTCTTTGTTCGTGCTGAAAGCAGAACTTACCATTGATATACCGACAAAAACAAGGATAGGGGCAACGACGGCTACTGGTAAAATAGCACTTAAAGCTGCAATAACACCGAAAATGGCGGCGAATCCAACTACAATAGCATTCAATAAACTATAACCACGACCTGCCCCCATTTTCTTTGATCCTACTGTCGCTATATAGACGGTAGTAGGGAATAAGCCGCCAAAAACAGAGCCGAGCATTGTACCAACACCATCAACGGCTTGACATTCTTTAACATCATAAGTATCCCCCTCAGCTTTCATTGCTTCAACATTGTTCATCGTTTCGACAGCATTGTAAATTGTGATGGGTAAAATAACAGCTAATAGGGCAATCATAGCCCCAAATAAGTACTGAAAACCTTCTACAACAGCTAATGAAGGGAGAAATGGATAAAAGCCTAGATGGGAAAATCCTTCTTGAATAGCTGATATTTCTGAGTATCCTAATCCAAAGGCTAAGGCTGTCCCAATGATCATAGCAAATAATGAGGCGGGTATCCGAAAGGGCATGCTAACCTTGCCGACAATACCAATTAATATAACCGCTAGAACAAATAATCCAACGACAGGCATTTCGAGAGACATAAAGAGCATTTCGCCTGCTATAAAAGATAGGGCAACACCAGCTAGAGCGCCAAGCATAGCGGCACGAGGGAGATTTTTTTGCATCCATCGTCCTGTAAAGCTAGCAAGTACTTCAATTAAACCACTTAAAAAGGCAGCAGCCACTGCAATCTTCCATGCCAACTCAAAATCACCTGTTAATGAGTAGGCGGGAACGAGAACCCCGAATAGAAATATAAACATAACAGGGGTACTTATTCCGTAAGATAAAGCTGTCACATCGCTTCTGTTTTCTTTTTTTGCGAGGCGTTTAGCCATATAGGCATAATAAATGTTTCCAAAAATGACTGCTACCGCTGCACCAGGGATAACGTGACCGAACACGAGATTTGCGGGGAAGCCCAAGCCGAGCATTGTAACAGTAATAATGACAAAGTTGGCTAAATTATTTTGAAAAAGGGCAAAAAAAGCATCTATATCTTCTCTTTTAAAAATAGGGTAATGGCCAGTATTTGCAGGCATGTAACCACTCCTTTTATTTTTTAATGGCATCATTAGCTGGGACAAGCCTTCAAAAGTCTTCGTGTGTAGCGTAGCTAAAGATTATTATATTAGGCGTATTTCCAGATGTATTTTGTATGATATTGGTTCGGTATGTATTAAGTCAGATTAAAGACAGGTTTTTTCTTCAAACTGAACTTGATTATTTGTTAATGAGGCGATGCGTGCCAAAGATTCCACCCGAATACCTTGTTTCTCTAGTTCACTTCGACCAGGTTGAAAGGATTTTTCGATGACAATCCCGATTCCTACAATAGAGGAACCAGCTTGTTGGGCAATGTCGATAAGTCCTTTTGCGGCTTGACCATTAGCGAGAAAATCATCAATGATTAACAAGCTATCATGCGGTTTAATTAAATCACCGCTAACCGAAATAGTATTTTTTTGTTTTTTTGTATATGATTCAACAGTCGTTGAGATAAGATTATCAATCATAGTGAGCGATTGCCGTTTACGGGCAAAAACCAATTCGCACCCTATTACGAGGGATGTCATAAGAGCAGGTGCTATTCCCGAAGATTCTAAAGTTAATATTTTGGTGACGTTTTCACCTTTGAATCTATCTGCAAACTCTTCACCGATCTCTTTCATTAAGTGAGGGTTAATGCCATGATTTAGAAATGAATCAACTTTTAATACATTGTCATTAATGACGGTACCTTCTGTTAAAATGGTTTCATATAAATGTTTCATGAAAATGCCTCCTGAAAAACTCGCAAAAACCACAAAAAAACATTTTGCTCACATCTCTAATAGAGTGAACAAAATGCCGAGTGTTTGAAGTATGCTCCTACAGGGAAAAGCGATTTGCAAGAGTACACTTAGGTGTTCCACTTGCTCACTAACCCTAACTCAGTTTGATCACTCGTAGTCAGACAATTTATGGTCGTCTGGTAGAGACTCGTGAGCCATATTCTCACAGTTATACGAGTTCAATTTTTAAAGATGGATTGATTATATCATAATGGCGATGCACTGCAAGAGAGAATTTGAACGTTTATGTAGAATTTTATTACAGATAAGTGTCCGTAAAGTTTCCTGATCCAAATAGAAAGGAGAGGTAGATCTATTCTAGACGGCCGCTAATGTCTTGATTAACGCAACTAACAATCAGTGGGAGAAGAACAAAAACACCCACTGATTGAAGGGCCGTTTTATAAAAGTAGCAGGTAATAATCTTGAATGGATCTAGTTCGTAATTGCAATATATTAAACTAGGGTCACAAGATTTAACCGGTAAACGAATTTATTTATAGTGATTATAAGAGGAAGGTGATGACTATGTTTAAAAAATTATTTGGTTTAGATAAAAAGACAAAGTCTGGGGAAGAGTTGCCCCAAGCTGATGGAAAAGATACTCTTTTAAGTCCTGTTAATGGGGAAATCGTACCGCTTTCAGAGGTTCCTGATCCAACATTTTCTAAACAAATGATGGGTGATGGTATTGCAGTGATGCCTACTGACGGTCATATTGTGGCCCCGGTCCATGGCGAGGTGATTCAAGTATTTCCAACTAAGCACGCAGTAGGATTAAAGACGGTAAATGGTATTGAGATTCTCATTCATATTGGAATTGAGACTGTTACTTTACAAGGGGAAGGGTTTAAAGCTTTCGTAAAAGAAGGAAGTAAAGTTGCTCCAGGAGACAAGCTGATAGAATTTGATATAGACGTCGTCAAAGAAAAAGCAGAAAGTCTCATAACACCAATTATCATTACAAACGGAGAAGCTGTAGAGTCTGTGGAGAAGTATGAGAATCAGGTGGCAAAAGCAGGGGAAACGGCTGTTATGATGTTAACTAGTAAGTAATAAATAAGAAAACCTATGTATGAGATAAACCGGTAGTGATGACCTTCGTCACACTGCCGGTTTATCTGTGAATTTATAAAGATCTATTAAAAGCTAGGATAGACGTAAGGGCTATCTGGTTCTTCCACTTCTTGAATGTGAGCATCCACAAGAACAGGTATTGGTTGATCATTATAATGATCTTTTTTTATTGTTCCTCTCGCATAGATCCATGTATCCTCGTCAAATCTATTACTTTCTTCACTTTCTATCATAGTCCCATATACAGAAGCATCAGCCGTGCAACATGTCATAGCAAACCTCGCCGCAACTATCTGGTTTGAGTGAAAATCAGTTTCACGGTAAGCAAAACCAACAATCTCCATTTCTTTCCCTATAAAATCATCCAAGTAAAGATCTAAAACAGTCATTACATCTAAGTAGTTGTCTTCAGTAACTTCAATAACCGTATTGTTCATTAATTCCTCGTACAATTCCGCATAGTAATCATCAAACCAGCCTTCATCGTAAATGTCTTCAAATTGGTAATGTTCTTCCTCACCAGATTGGGTAGTTAAATTCTCCATATAACCTTCAGGGTCTTCCAAAAAAGCCTCTGCTCGTGAGGTACTGCCGTTATTGTTTTGATCAGTTTCATTAATAGAATTATCTGTTGCTGAAGAGGAGGCGTTACCACCGCCTCCAAGTTGTATCCCTCTATTGGCAGCGACAGAGCTATCCAATGATCTGTCTGGAAGAGCAAATCCTAGTACGATAGGAAGTATGAAAATGCTATAGATTATCGTTTTAACCCAAGAAGGGCCTTTAATATGATGATCATGCTCACATGCACATTCATGGTGGTCGTGATCCGTTTTTGTTGTACTTCTAAATACTTGTATAATTCCAAGCAGAAAGAAAACGACAAGGGCAAAATAAATGAATGGCATCATCATTGGCGCAATGTAATAGACAATGTTGCCTGTTAAAATTAAATGAAGCATGAGCATAGCAAATCCAACAAGAATAATCCCTTGTATGAAGGCGTGAAATGAGTGATCATATGGTTGTTTCATAAGAAACCTCCTAATTATAAGATCCAGCCTGATAACAGTATAACAGCAGTAAACACACAAAGCGTCACTGTCACCATAAAGATTAGAACAAAACGCACTTTAAAAAATGCAAATAGCATAAACGTATTTTTTAAATCAAGCATCGGCCCGTAGACGAGAAATGCCACAAGTGAGGCATCTGTAAATGAGGAGCCGAATGAAGAAGCGACAAACGCATCTGCCTCAGAACATAATGATAGTAAATACGCAAATACCATCATCACAAAGGTTGAAGAGTATTCATTGCCACCAATTGCCTCTAGTAAACTTCTGTCAAGAAATGTTTGAAAGAGAGCGGCTATAAAGGCCCCGAGAATTAAGTATTTTCCCATCATAAAGAATTCATCGACAGCATGATACAGTGTATTTCGTAATTGAGTTAACGCACTGGCTTTTTTCACTTGTTTAAGATCTTCGCCGCCATCTAAATGCACATGATGATTTGCTAGGGAGACGTTTATCTGACTTCGTAGCTGATTAGGTCGCGATTTAAAAATACTATAAAGGATAGCGCCGATAATAATCGCTAATACGAAAGCTAGTCCCATACGAGTGTACAGTATCGTTTGATTCGTTCTAAATGCATAATACGTTGAAGCAAAGACGACTGGATTTAAAATAGGTGCAGCTACGAGAAAAACGATTCCAACATGAAGGGGCATTCCTTTTTTAATTAACCGCCTCACGACTGGCACGATGGCACACTCACAAAGAGGGAGAATAGCCCCAAGCATTGCCGCAGGAACTAATGATACCCAGGCATTTTTCGGTAGAAATCGCTTGATGGTTTCCTCAGATACATAAAGTTGTATAAGAGCAGAGGCAAAAACACCTAGTAATATAAAAGGAATAGCTTCTAATACGATACTTAGAAAAATAGTATTTACATTAATCCATGCAGATGGAAGAGCTTCAGCATAGTCACTTGTACTCACTCTATCACTAAACAAAAATAAGATAAGAAAGAGTAAAAGTAATCCAAGGCCTAATAGGTCTTTTCCTATAATCTTTCCTTGTGAAGATTTCATAATAGTGAACTCCTGACGACTATTTTCTATTAAACTTACAACATCTTAACAAATCCCAGTCGTTTAGTAAATGAGGTTAAGTTCCTTTTTGCTCTGTGACTATTATATGAAGATAAGTAGTCACTAAAACTTAGGATATAAAAATAGCGAGCATCTGAAAGGATGACTCGCTTCATACGGTTAAATGTCTATGACAGTACTAGGGTCGATATATAGATAAACAAAAATGGCTAGTGCGAAACAGTAGAGGGCAAAATAGATAAGCTTACTACGTTTAAGAAATTCAATTAGCCAGATAATCCCTAAAATAGAAAAGAAAAATGTAACAACAAAAGCGACAAATAAATTTAATGGTCCAATATAAGTGACCATCTCTGCTGTAAATTCGTCCAGGGCCATAACAGTTGAGCCTAAAATAACAGGTATGGAAAGTAAGAAAGAATATCTTACAGCTGTTTCTCTGTTTAAACCGGCTAGTAATGAGACGACAAGGGTAGACCCAGAGCGGGAAATACCAGGAATAACAGCAAGCGTTTGACCTAGGCCGACAAGAATGGCGTCGATCATAGTCATCGATGATTCATCTTTTGCCCCTGTCTTATGGAATCGTTCGATGAAAATAAGAGCTAAACCAGTTACTGTTAGAGCACTTGCAATCATAGCAGGTGTTTTCATTGCATCACTAATCACATCTGATAGAAGCATCCCTAAAATCCCCGTAATAAACGTGGCAACTAATAAGTATACTCCGAAGAAAAACAAAGGTTTATCTTCAGTGGAACGGCGAAAAAGGAAGGCGAAAAATCCCCGTATAACCTCCCAAAGATCTTTCCAAAAATAAAGTATGACAGCTAGTACAGATGCAAGATGCAAAAAAATCTCAAATGAAAGTCCTGGGAATGTGTAGCCTAACATTAGTTGAGTAATGACAATATGAGCTGTACTTGATATGGGAAGGAACTCACTGATCCCTTGAACAATCCCGAATATAATCGCTTCTATAAGTGACAAAATAAATCTTCCTCTCTAGTATTTATGTAATAGTTTGTTAACCTACGATTTAAATTCACACCATTTTATATTTTATCATGAAGTACAGGGAATAAAATATGTATTATCTTAAAAAAAGACCAACTTTTAAAAAACGAGTAGGTTGTCTTATAATTAGAAAAAGAGATATGATTCAATAAGGAAAACTTACTTAACTTCTATGTCTGCTAAAAGGAATTATGAATATTATTTTAAAAGAAAAGGAGTCGTTTAATGAGAGGCCGCCGAATTTTGTCAATAATGATTTTTGTAGCAGCTATCGTAATAGGGGGCTATGTGATCTATGAAGAGGTAAAAGATAATAATGATAAAAATGAACAATTACTCAACGACTATTTAGAAAGCGGAGGGATTGAAAGAGAAGGCGTTGAAGACTTAGAAGATGACCAAACAGCAATGCAGCCAGGCACAACTGCCAAAGATTTTACGTTAACAAAATTAAATAGTAAGGAAACAATCACATTGTCTGATTTAAGGGGAAACTATGTGATTCTAAACATGTGGGCATCTTGGTGCCCGCCATGCCGCGATGAAATGCCTGATTTTATAAAGTTCTATGAAGAGTATCAAGATGATAATGTTGTCATTGTGGCAATTAACATGACCACCGAAGAACGATCAGTAGACAATGTTCAACAATTTGTGAATGACTTTAACATTCCCTTTTATATCTTACTAGACGAAGAAGGGGAAGTTAAAGAAAACTATGACGTCCATTATTTGCCTACCACATTAATCATTGATCCAAATGGAAAGGTAGCCGTCCGTCGTCCAGGACATCTTAACTATGACATGCTAGTAGACTATTATGAGGAAATGGAATAAGACGCGGAAACGAAGTGAAGATAATATGATCATTTCACTAACCTGCTGTTAGAGTCTTCTTGTGAAAATAAATATGAGTGTTTGTGGCGTCATAAGACTGAGAGCCAAAAGGGCGTTTTGGCTCTCGATTAGTTATACGCGATGGTTGTCGTATGTTGATTTTTTTACTAACGCATGAAGTTGTTGTCTTATGTCTAATGAAATAGGTGAAGCGTGAGTACTCTTAACATTTTCTTTTAGTTGCTCAGGTTTGCTAGCTCCGGCAATAGCTGTAGCTACTGGGGATTGATCCATCACATAACGAAGTGCCAGCTGCTGCATAGAAAGGCCAGCTTCTTCTGCAAGGGCTTTTAGTTTAGGTAAAAGCTGTAATAACTCTGTTTCTGTATAATCTAAGTAGCCATCAGTACTGAGCTTTCTTTCAAACTCGTCAGTCAGAAGTCCTTTTGCTACAGGCCCACGGGCAATAACGGAAATGTTATATTTCTCAAATAATGAAAACCATTCTTCTGGTCGTCTATCTAACAGACTGTATTGCATCATGACACTGACGATAGAGGACTTTTCGGCAAATGCTTTTATCACATTCGGCCTAATAGATGAGATCCCATAATAACGAATGAGTCCTTCTTGCTTTAGATCTTCAAAAGCTTCAATGACATCATCAATCGGATCATCAATCGTTCCACCATGCAATTGATAAAGATCTAGATAATCCACATTTAATCGCTGAAGTGAGCGTTTTAACGCCTCTTTTAGATAGTTTTTATCAGGGTTCCAACGCCACCCATCAATGCCTTCTCCCCATTCATTTCCCCCTTTAGAGGCTAAAATAATGTTGTGGCGTTTTCCTTTTATGGCTTTACCGACAGATTCTTCATTAAACCCTAATTGATATAAATCAGCAGTGTCAAAGAAATTTATTCCTCTATCGATCGCTTCATCAATTAATGATTGATTAGACAAATGATCGTCTGATAATGACATACAGCCAAAACCGAGTTCTGATACATATAAATCAGATGTACCTAATTGAGTTTTATTCACGTGAACACCTCCACTTCCCTTTACCCTTTATAATAAGTAATTATACCGTCAATTTTAATAGATTAAAATTAAATGAGTTCGGTGATTCCTTTATTTCCCTCTTAAGGGGCAGTAAAACCCCCACCTCAAAACTTAAGAAGATTGGAAAGTTTAAGTGGGGGATAAACTGCCCTTATAGGGCCGATAAGTTAAACTAACAATCAGTGGGGATGAAGGAAAACTTCCAATGATTGGACCTTAGCTTTATGCTAAACTGGAATAATAAGTTGGACGATGAGGAGTTGTAGACATGAGCAAAAATTTAGAGGAAAAAACGGTTAAAAAAGAACAAATCTTTAAAGGTAAGGTTGTTGAATTAGAGGTTCAAGATGTTTTATTACCAAACGGTAACGAAAGTAAAAGAGAAATCATTTATCATCCAGGAGCAGTTGCGGTAATTGCCTTTACAAAAGAAGAAAAATTAATTTTAGTGAAACAGTTTCGAAAAGCACTGGATAAGGTTATTGCAGAAATTCCCGCAGGAAAACTAGAAAAAGGAGAAGATCCTCTTGAATGTGCGAAACGTGAGTTAGAAGAGGAAACAGGTATCGTAGCCCATTCTTGGACGAAGCTGCACTCTTTTTATACAAGCCCGGGTTTTGCAAATGAAATTGTCCATGTATATTTAGCAAAAGATCTCAACAAAGGGACCATTAATTTAGATGAAGACGAATTTGTAGAAAAAATAGAAGTGACGAAGGAAGAGGCTGAGAAATTAGTTGAAAATGAAGTGATCCATGATGCAAAAACCCTTTATGCTGTTCAATATTGGCAATTAATGAAGGAGAAAGTAGAGAAAGGCAATGTCTAAACATGAATTAACCGAACCCTATTCGCACTATTACATGGATTTACATATTCATATCGGTAAAGATATGGAAGGGAAGTATGTTAAAATAACAGCTTCAAATGAGCTAACAGTAGATAATATTATGGTAGAAGCCTCGCAGCGAAAGGGTCTTGGCATAGTTGGGGTGATAGACTGTCTATCGCCAACTGTACTAGATGAACTCGAGCTGGGGCTGTCCAAAGGAGATTTTACTGAGTTAAGTGGGGGAGGACTGTCTTATCGTGGAGAAACGACTTTAATTTTAGGGGCGGAATTGGAAATAGTTGATGAGAAGTCACAAGGGCCTATTCATGTCCTCTGTTATCTGCCTACGTTAGCAGATATGAAAGAGTTTTCGGATTGGTGCGGAAAGGCGATTAAAAATCTCTCACTAAGCACACAACGTATTTATGTAGAGGCTCAAACACTCCAAAAGCGAGTCAAAGAGGCAGGGGGCTGGTTTATTCCTGCACATATTTTTACTCCATTTAAAAGTGTATATGGTAAAGGTGTAAACACGTTTATGGAGGAAGTGTTTGACTTATCGCTTGTTGATGCTGTTGAATTAGGCCTAAGCTCAGATACCTCAATGGCTGACTTATTGCCTGAATTAGCTTCTTTTCCTTTTATTACGAGCTCGGACGCGCATTCAATTCCAAAAATCGGGCGAGAACATCAAATTATTCAGGCGAAGGCTCCGACATTTTCGGAAATAGAGAAGGCTTTGAAAGAGAAATCAGATAGAAAAGTTATAGCCAATTGTGGTTTGTATCCACAATTAGGGAAATATTATCAATCAGTATGTGGGGTTTGCTTTAAGTCATTAAAGAACGAAATATGCCCTGATCATCCTAATAATAGGGTTATTCGAGGCGTTTATGACCGAATTATTCAGCTTGCTGAAGCACAGAAGGGGCAGCTTAATGCTTGTAAAATGAAAGGGCAACGGCCACCATATCGACCACATGTGCCTTTAGAATTTATTCCAGGTATTGGTCCCAAGACGATCGACAAGCTAATCACTCGCTTCCAGTCTGAAATGGTCATTATCCATGAAGCCCCACTTGAAGATTTAGCTCACTATCTTAATGAAAAACAACTAGAAAACCTCACCAGTATCCGACAGCAGACAGTAAAGATCACCTCGGGTGGAGGCGGGATATACGGCAAAATAACGTTTTAAAAATAACAATCATAGTTTTACACCTCATTTCATAGACTCTGATAGAAAGCTAATCATGTCAGAAATGAGGTTTTAATCATGCCTAAACTATCTTTCAGAAGAAATATATTAACTCATCATTTAGAGGCCAATCGAGCTACATATATTTTCACAACAGTATTACTTATTATGGGCGTTATTTTTGGTGCTATTATTGTTAACAGTATGGGGTTTACACAAAAGAATGATCTATATGCATACTTAACACTCTTTTTTAACGAAGCAAGTAAGGGGGAGTTTGCAAGCTCAAAAGAGGTATTTGTACAAAGTTTTGCATATTATAGTAAAATGCTAGGTTTTATTTGGTTTTTAGGCCTCTCGGTTATTGGATTACCGATCATTTATATTCTTCTATTTGTAAAAGGCGTGATGGTTGGTTTTACTGTTGGAATACTAGTTGATCAAATGGGGGTTAATGGTTTTCTATTTGCGTTCACGTCCGTCTTGCCGCAAAATGTTGTCCTGATTCCTGTTTTTATAACTGTAGCTACGATGGCAACGGCATTTACAGTGAGGTTATGGAGGCAAATCGTCAAAAAGGGAAGAGAGCCTGTTATCACTCATTTTGTCCATTACAGCTTTTTTATTTTATGTATTGGCTTAATCCTTCTTCTTGTAGCAAGCTATGAAGCCTTTATTTCTCCTCGCATTATGTCATTGATAATTGAAGTGGTTATCTAATGATATTGTAAATTAAATGATAATAATTTTAAAATGATTTTTATAACGATTCTCATTTCTCATTTGACACCTTATTTTCTCCCAGAGTATAATATAATGAAAGATCACCCTGAGGATAAACTAAGGAAGTGTGGAAAGATGTTACTTCCTTTTTTATAGAAGGCAGAGGGCAACGGATAATGTAGTAGGGGGAAAAAAATGGAACAACGAATAGAGCGGATAAAAAAACAATTACATTCTCAAAGTTATAAATTGACACCTCAACGAGAAGCTACTGTACGCGTGCTTTTAGAACACGAAGATGATCACCTTAGTGCAGAAGACGTCTATATGTTAGTAAAAGAAAAATATCCTGAAATTGGTTTGGCTACTGTTTATAGGACACTGGAATTACTTACAGAATTAAAGGTTGTTGATAAAATTAATTTTGGTGATGGTGTATCCAGATATGACCTTCGCCAAGAGGGAGCCACCCATTTTCATCATCATTTAGTATGTATTGAATGCGGATCTGTTGATGAGATCCAAGAAGATTTATTAGAAGATGTGGAAAAAGTGGTAGAGGATCGGTGGAATTTTGCCATTAAAGATCATCGACTCACATTTCATGGTATTTGCCATCGATGTAAGGATTAGAGATCACCACCTAATAGCTTGTCATAGCCTGAAGAAGCAGCTGCTTTTTCAGGCTTTTTGATTAAACGCTTAAAGTTAAATTGGTTGGAAATAAAAATAATGAGGTATGCTTTTAGAAGGATTTTGGTAGTCATCACCATCTGAACCGTAATCTAGTCATAATTAGGTGCTTTTTCATGTTGTTGAACTGCTGCTAGACTCCGTCACATCCAAAAACAACTATTAACATACGAAAACCTCGCCTAATTAAACTATATTTTCATAAGAAGCATGTATATCCCATCTCATCATCGGCATATACTTTAATTATCACAAGAAGCCAGTTTAACAGAGTTTAATTAAATGAGGGAGAATGATGACAAAATTTAAACAAGCTTTACAGACATTATGGATCTTTTTCTTATTCATAGGGTGCACGGTACTGTTTTATTATGGTATTCTATGGGTAGGTGAAGAATATAGAGACTATCATCGTTATGAAGAACCGCAGGGACGGGCAGTTAAAGTGTTTAATTCATCTATAGAAGACAATGTAGAAGGAGACTTCTCAATTGCTGATCGGTTACGCCTTTTTTTTATGACTGGTGAGTAGTAAGACTTGTTGAGGAAGGGTGAACAGATGGTTGGAAACTGAATTGAAAGCGTTTATTCATTATTTAATTGTAGAAAAGGGTCTTGCACAAAATTCTATAAAAGCGTATGAAAGAGACTTAAAAGCTTATACTTCTTTTTTGATAAAGACAAAAAAACTTGTAGAACTTGAAACAATTAAAAAGTCAGACATTCTACATTTTTTACAATACTTAAACGACAGTGGAAAAGCGGGAAGTTCTATTTCAAGAATGCTGTCATCTATTCGTTCATTCCACCAGTTTTTAATTAGAGAAAAATATACAACGCACGACCCAACACTTCATGTAGAAATGCCACGCCCTGATAAGAAGTTACCTAAAATTCTTTCCACCACAGAAGTTGAAGCTTTGCTAGAAGCGCCGGATACGCATACAGCCCTTGGTTTGAGGAATAAAGCAATGCTAGAAGTCCTTTACGCCAGTGGTTTAAGAGTAAGTGAGTTGTGTCATTTAAAATTATCAGATATCCACTTGCAAATGGGTTTTATTAGATGTATAGGAAAAGGAAGTAAGGAACGTATTATTCCGTTAGGACAAATGGCAGCTCGTGCTCTTGATACATACTTACAAGAAAGTCGCCCCAAACTTGTGAAAAGGCAAGACCATGACTTATTATTTGTTAATCACCACGGGAGACCTATAAGCCGACAAGGCTTTTGGAAAATGCTAAAACAACTAGCTTTAAAAAAACAAATTAACAAAGAATTGACGCCTCATACGTTAAGGCACTCTTTCGCGACACACTTATTAGAAAATGGCGCAGATTTAAGAGCGGTTCAAGAAATGCTTGGACATGCTGACATATCAACAACACAAATTTATACACATGTAACAAAAGTGAGAATGAAAGAGGTTTACACTAAATACCATCCGCGAGCCTGATGGGATAGTGATCTATTTTAAGATGTCTGACCTCAGACATCATTATATGATACAGTTAGAATTAGCGGGTATAGTAAAAGAGACACGTGATGCTTAAGGAGGAAAATAATGAGTAATTATCAATTTAAACGCATTTTTTTAATTGTCATGGATTCTGTAGGAATAGGAGAAGCACCAGATGCAAAGGCATTTAACGATGAAGGTGCTGATACACTTGGGCATATAGCAGACTATATGAAAGGGCTTAGTATGCCACACATGGATCAACTAGGGTTATCTCATATTAAACCTTATAAAGGCGGTTCCAAACCTACCGCTCCGAAAGCTTTTTATGGAAAGATGGCAGAAGCATCTGTAGGTAAAGATACGATGACAGGGCATTGGGAAATAATGGGCCTTCATATTGACAAGCCTTTTCGAACTTTTCCAGACGGCTTTCCTGAAGAGCTTATTAAAGAAATCGAATTAAAAACAGGGAGAAAAGTAATTGGTAATAAACCTGCATCAGGTACTGAAATTCTTGATGAACTTGGTGAAGCGCATTTAAAATCAGGTGATTTAATTATTTACACATCTGCTGATTCTGTTTTACAAATTGCTGCCCACGAAGAGGTAATACCAGCTGAAGAGTTATGGGACATTTGTAAAATGGCAAGACAACTTACTCTAGATGAAAAGTATATGGTAGGGCGTGTTATTGCTAGACCATTTATTGGTACTCCCGGCAATTGGGAGAGGACGCCAAATAGACATGATTATGCTTTAAAGCCATTTGGGCGCACAGTCATGAATGAATTGAAAGATAACGGATTGGATTCATTAGCCATAGGGAAAATCTCGGATATTTATGATGGAGAAGGGATTACGAAAGCGTTACGAACCACGTCTAATATGGATGGGATGGATAAACTTAACGAAACAGTGGCAATGGATTTCACAGGGTTGAGTTTTCTTAATCTCGTTGACTTTGATGCTAAATTCGGCCACCGGAGAGATCCACTCGGTTATGGTCATGCTTTGGAGGAATACGACGCACGTTTGCCAGAAATAATAGACAATTTACGTGATGATGACTTATTAATTATTACAGCTGATCATGGAAATGATCCTGTTCATCACGGGACGGATCACACTCGAGAATATGTGCCATTACTTGTATACAATACTAACTTGAATGGCGGTAAATCGTTAGGTACTAGAACAACATTCGCTGACATTGGCGCGAGTATTGCAGAGAATTTTAAGGTGAAAGCGCCTGAAATTGGCACGAGTTTTCTAAATGAGCTTGAATAGGAGATGAAAAAAGTGAATCTAACAGCAAATACAATCAAAGAAGCAAAAGAATATATTGAAAGTAAGTTAACTGTTAAGCCAACTATAGGTCTTATTCTTGGATCAGGTCTCGGTGTTCTAGCAGATGATATTAAAGATCCAGTTACGATTCCTTATAAGGATATCCCAGGCTTTCCACAGTCAACCGTAACGGGGCATAAAGGACAATTTGTCATAGGTGAGCTTGAAGGTAAGATTGTAGCTGCCATGCAAGGAAGGTTCCATTATTATGAAGGTTATACGATGGCATTAGTAACGCTCCCTGTTCGTGTCATGAAAGCGATGGGAGTGGACAATTTAATCGTAACGAATGCTGCGGGAGGCATTAATGAATCTTATCAGCCGGGTGACTTGATGATAATTAAAGATCATATTAATATGTTTGGTACGAACCCTCTCATAGGGCCGAATGAAGAAGAAGTAGGTGTAAGATTTCCAGATATGTCTCAAGCATACACCCCTAAATTAGTAGAATTGGCTGAAAATGTGGCAGAATCTTTAAGCATAGATGTTCATAAGGGGGTCTATGTTGGTAATACAGGTCCTGCTTACGAAACCCCCGCAGAGGTTAGGATGTTACGTACTCTTGGAGGAGATGCAGTAGGGATGTCTACAGTACCAGAAGTTATTGTGGCAAGACATAGTAATATGTCCGTTTTAGGGATTTCTTGTATTTCTAATATGGCAGCTGGTATTCTTGACCAGCCGTTAACTCACGATGAAGTTATGGAAACGACGGAACGAGTCAAAGTAAACTTTCTTAACTTCGTAAAAGCAACTATTAAAAGACTATAAAGTCATAAAATCGGGACACCCCAATTATTTATTAATGACAAGGTTAAGTTTTCTATAATGGATAAGTGAATTAAAGAAACAAAGGGGGATTAAAGCATGAGAATGGTTGATTTAATAGAAAAGAAACGGAACGGACAATCTCATACTAAGGAAGAAATAAGGTTCATCATCAAGGGATATACAGATGAATCGATTCCTGACTATCAAATGAGTGCATGGGCAATGGCTGTTTTTTTTCAAGATATGTCAGAAGAAGAAAAAGCATGGTTAACCGAAGCTATGGTTCATTCTGGTGACACAATAGATTTGTCTGCTATTGAAGGGATCAAAGTTGATAAGCATTCTACAGGAGGAGTGGGAGATACCACGACACTTGTCCTTGCGCCGCTAGTAGCAAGTATCGGTGTGCCAGTAGCTAAGATGAGTGGACGTGGACTAGGGCATACGGGCGGAACAATTGATAAGCTAGAAGCAATAAAAGGATTTAATGTGGAAATTTCAAATGACACGTTCATTGAACTTGTTAATAAAAATAAGGCCGCGGTTATCGGTCAAACGCAAAACTTAACGCCTGCTGATAAAAAGTTGTATGGGCTACGTGATGTGACTGCAACCGTTAATTCTATTCCCCTTATTGCAAGTTCTATCATGAGTAAAAAAATTGCTTCTGGAGCAGATAGAATCGTACTAGATGTTAAAACGGGTGCAGGTGCCTTTATGAAAGAATTGTCTCAGGCGAAAAAACTAGCAGAAGCAATGGTGACTATCGGAAATAACCTTGGCAGACAAACCTCTGCAATTATTTCAGATATGAGTCAACCATTAGGTTTTATGGTAGGAAATGCCCTTGAAGTTAAAGAAGCCATCGATACTTTAAAGGGAGAAGGCCCTGAAGATCTAACAGACTTATGTTTAACTCTAGGTAGTCATATGGCTGTCTTAGCGGGAAAGGCCGAGTCGTTAGAAAGGGCCAAGGAGATCCTACAAGAAGCGATTGATTCAGGGAAAGCGATTGAGCAGTTTAAAGTATTTATTGCAGCTCAAGAAGGAGATGCTACAGTAGTAGACTATCCGGAAAAACTTCCCCAAGCTTCCTATAAAATTGATGTGTTAAGTGAAAGCGAAGGGTTCGTTTCAGGTATTGTTGCTGATCAAATTGGCACTGCGGCTATGCTTTTAGGTGCAGGACGAGCTACCAAATCATCTGAAATTGATTTAGCTGTGGGACTAGAACTGAAAAAGAAAATTGGAGATACAATTTCAATAGGAGAGCCCCTTGTGACGATTCATGCTAATAATGAAAATATTTCCGAAGTTAAATCGAAAATTCTTAAATCTTATAAAATAACCCCTTTAGAAGTAGAGGCACCTGAGTTAATTTATGATGTGCTGACATGATAAAAGTGCTGTAGGGGAAAGCTTGATATAAAAGCCTCTAAAGGCATTTGTAATGAGACGAGATGTAGTATTCCTCGTCTCATTTTTTTATACAAAAAGAGGACTAGTTTTATTAAAAATGATGTTGAATTATATGATTGTGGACAGATGTGGAATTATTCTTATGTGCATGAATGTGATGTCACGCTCAATAACTATTATTGGAAATTAATAATAAAACTTCGCCATAGAAACGAAGAATTGGAACGAAAGATGGCGACCCATGTGGGAAGATGCGACGTCTGAAAATCCATTCTGATTGAACAATTAGTTGAAGACGAGTCCCGCGGAAAGCGTCCATCTGTAATGGAAATGAATCATCCCGTCTGAAATAACGACACAACCATGATTTATGAAATCTATTCACGTGCCTCTCCTAATAAAAAAATTTGAAAACGGCTTGAAGGTTTTGATTTAAGTATAAACCTTTGCTTCTTTTACGTTTGAAAGAATACTATCACAAAAAAATGGAAAAAATAGATGGGAGTGATAATGATTAAAATGGAGGGATACGTGTGAAGAAACTAGTGACAGGATGTTTAAGTGTACTTTTCTTTTTGACTCATATTGGTTTCACTTCAGCAGAAGAAACGACTCTTGAGTTCGCAGAAGAAGCGACTTCAGCTATATTGATGGAAAGAGATACTGGAACCGTATTATTTGATAAAAATAGTCATGAAAGGTTGCCTCCAGCGAGCATGACAAAAATTATGACCATGTTGTTAATCATGGAAGCCATCGATGATGGGAGACTTAACTGGGAGGATAAAGTGAGAACAAGTGAACGAGCTGCTTCTATGGGAGGCTCGCAAATTTTTCTTGAACCGGGAGAAGAAATGACAGTAAAGGAAATGATGAAGGGGATTGCAATTGTCTCAGGTAATGATGCATCTGTTGCCATGGCAGAGCATTTAGCAGGGTCTGAAAAGGAATTCGTTCGTTTAATGAATGATAGAGCAAAAGAATTAGGGTTAACGAACACCTTATTCGCTAATTCAAACGGCCTGCCAGCAGATAATCATTATTCCTCAGCTTATGACCTTGCAATAATGGGAAAAGCACTATTGCAACATGAAAAGATAACAGAGTTTACAAGTATTTATGAAGATTACTTGCGGGAAGATACTTCAGACCCTTTTTGGCTCGTCAATACGAATAAGCTCATAAAGTTCTATCCAGGGGTAGATGGTTTAAAAACTGGTTATACAGAAGAAGCAAAGTATTGTCTCACAGCCAGCGCAAATAAAGATGGGATGAGAATGATTTCAGTCGTCATGGGAGCACCTGCTACAAAAGACCGTAATCGTTACATTACTGAAATGTTCGATTATGCTTACAGCCAATTTGAATTACACAATCGGTATCAACCAGAAGATATACTTGCTGAAGCAAAAATAGATAAAGGAGCGAGGAGACATGTAAACCTAGTTCCTGCAACTCCTGTCTCATTACTTATAAAAAAAGGACAATCGTTAGATGGTTTGACTGAAAAGGTGACAGTTAGTGATCATGTCAGAGCGCCGGTGAAAAAAGGAGATCAATTAGGAATTATCACTCTTCACCAAGATGGCAAAGAGGTTCTTAGTCAACCGTTAGTAGCCCAGGAAGATATAAAAGAAGCTAGTATATGGCAGCTCATGAAGCGTGCGAAAGATGCGTTGTCGGGCCGTGCTTCGTAATTCACCGAATTGTTAATGGTTTTGCCGAATCAACACTAGTTTTGTTCAAGAGCAGGAATAAAAAGTGTGAAAAGTGAAGTACTAAACGTGACTCACCAGATTCCCGGGAGGGGGAACGGAGGAGTAAGAATTTATGAGAAGGAGTGAAAGCATGAGTTTACTGATCGATTTAGAGCAAAAAGGTGACATTCTTTGTGTCAGACTCGTAGGAGAATTAGATCATCATACAGCTGTTAAGTTAAGGGACAGGGTAGACACAGCTTTGAATGAACAAGGATTAACACATGTGCTGCTTAATCTAGAAAAACTAACCTTTATGGATAGTTCTGGTTTGGGGGTTGTACTTGGTCGCTATAAAAAAGTTCAAGCGGTTAATGGGGAAATGGTGGTATGCTGCTTGTCACAGCAAGTGAGACGATTATTCGAATTATCGGGTCTATTTAAAATTGTGACGTTCACGGCCAATGAAAGGGAAGCGTTGAACAGTTTGGGGGCTGCTTCATGAGAAACCGAATGGCGTTATCCTTTACAGCTGTCAGTGCTAATGAATCATTTGCAAGAGTTTCAGTAGCTGCTTTTGTAGCCCAATTAGATCCAACAATGGATGAACTCACTGAAATAAAAACGGTTGTGAGTGAAGCCGTTACGAATGCGATTATTCATGGTTACGGGGAAAACGATGAAGGGATTGTTTATGTCGAGGTTGAGTTAGTAGACGGAACAGTCCATCTTGTAGTCCGTGATGAGGGTTTAGGTATTTCAAATTTGGAAGAGGCAAGGCAGCCATTATATACATCGAAGCCAGAACTGGAACGAAGTGGTATGGGATTTACAATTATGGAGAACTTTATGGATGACGTTTCAGTTGAATCGAGCCGATTAGAGGGCACGACTGTCACACTCGTTAAACGCCTGTCAAAACAAAATGTACTCTGTAATTGAGAGGACTCCCTATGATGAATGTAGAATTTAAAGATAATCAGAAGAAGTATTTAAAAGATGAGGAAGTAAAAAAATTGATCGCAGAAGCGCAACAAGGTAATCAAAAGGCTCGTGACCGTATCGTCAGTCACAATACGCGACTAGTTTGGTCAGTCGTACAACGTTTTTTAAATAGGGGTTATGACCAAGAGGATTTATTTCAAATTGGGTGTATTGGCTTAATTAAATCAGTAGATAAGTTTGATTTATCTTTTGATGTCAAATTTTCTACTTATGCCGTCCCTATGATTATTGGAGAAATTCAACGCTTTCTTCGAGATGACGGCACAGTAAAAGTAAGCCGATCAATTAAAGAAACAGCGAATCATATTCGCAAAATGAGTGATGAGCTAGCAAAAACGTTTGGTAGAGTACCAACTATCCAAGAAATAGCCGATAAGTTAGACATCAGCCCTGAAGAAGTTGTATTTGCTCAAGAAGCCAATCGGCAACTAGCCTCTATTCATGAAACAGTCTATGAAAATGATGGTGACCCTATTACTATCCTCGACCAAATTTCTGATGAAAATGATACGAAGTGGTTCGATAAAATAGCGTTAAAAGATGAAATTGACAGACTATCAGACCGTGAAAAGTTAATTATTTTTCTAAGGTATTATAAAGATCAAACACAATCTCAGGTAGCAGAAAGACTTGGAATCTCTCAAGTACAGGTTTCACGACTTGAAAAGAAAATTCTCATTCAATTGAAAGAACAGCTCAACGATTAAGTTGAGCTGTTTTTGTATTGAATTGTGTTTTTCACTCATACTAAACATGTCACATGTAATTATGGAAAGGAGAGATTGACTTGAGTCGTGATGAGCTGGATGAAACAAAAATTGATCATCCATTTGTTACAGATATCCACGAAAATGAGCGCCGGATAATAGAACGAGTGGGTATTGGTGAAAGCTTTGACGTAGGGATTAGAAAGATTCATGTACTCGATAAGGAAGTCCAATTTTATTTTGTTAATGGTCTTTGCGATATCGAATATATCATTGAGCTGTTAAAAGAGCTCATGTTTTTAGACGCTACAGAAAGAAAGCGAACTAATAAAGTCAGAGAGCAGATTGAAAATCGACTGACCCACGTACAAGTTGAGTATGCTGATACACTAGATACAGCTATTAAGCAAATGCTCTCGGGGCTTATATTTATTCTCATTGAAGGTGAAGCAGAAGCCATTGTCATAGATGTACGAAGTTATCCTGGACGTGGACCTGAAGAACCTGATACAGAACGAGTTGTACGGGGAAGCCGCGATGGGTATACGGAAAATATTATTGAAAATACGGCGTTAACTAGACGTCGAATTCGGGATGAAAGATTACGCAATGAAATGATGCAAGTTGGAAGAAGATCAAAGACAGATATCTGTTTATCGTATATTAAAGGGGTTGCTGACCCAGACCTTGTGAACATTGTTCGAAAAGAATTAGAAGCGATCGATATAGACGGGTTAACAATGGCAGACAAAGTGGTTGAAGAGTTCGTCGTGAAGCAAGGAATTAATCCGTTTCCGATGGTACGCTATACAGAAAGGCCTGATGTAGCAGCTACTCATTTGTTGGAAGGTCATGTTATTTTATTTGTGGATACATCCCCAAGTATCATCGTGTTTCCAGCTACTTTTTTTCATCATGTGCAGCATGCGGAAGAATATCGCCAAGCCCCTATAGTTGGCACTTTTTTTCGATGGGTACGCTTTTCAGGTATGATATTTGCGTTATTCATTTTGCCATTATGGCTATTGATGGTGCTAGAACCATCACTCATTCCTGAACAATTGCACTACATTGGGCCTGAAGAAACAACAAATGTACCTATATTTGCTCAAATGGTCTTTGCTGAATTAGGAATTGAATTATTAAGGATGGCTGCAATACATACACCTTCACCTTTAGCGACAGCTCTCGGGTTAGTAGCGGCTTTACTAATTGGTGAAATTGCCATTGAGGTGGGTTTGTTAGTCCCAGAAGTTATTTTATATGTAGCCTTTGCTGCCATTGGTATGTTCGCAACACCAAGTTATGAAATGGCGATTGCATTAAAAATTTTAAGGATAGCCGTCCTCATAGCTGTTGCATTGTTTAAAGTACCAGGCTTTGTTATTGCTACAACAGTCTTTTTCATCCTTATAGCTCGAACGAAGCCTTTAAATGCACCGTATTTGTGGCCCTTTCTGCCCTTTTATCCGAAAGCCTTTTGGGATATTTTAATCCGTCAACCAATTCCATTAAAACGACGTAGACCAAGTATCGTTAAACCAAAAGACCCGATTAAACAAAGCTAACACGCAAAGCAGTTGCATGAAGTCTTTGAGTATGATAATGTTTATAAAACTGACAAGAAAAGGTTCACCTTTTCTGAAACAGGTAGAGGTGCAATGAGGAACAGTACATTGTGGGAGCTAAGGAGGCTTTGAAAACAATGGAAAGGCCGAGTTGCCGAAGTTGGAGAATGCCTCCTTACATTCCACCAGCTGGGGTACAGTTGAACATTCTGTACACTGTCACTGCTTATAAATGTGGTGGAGCACTACCCTGAAAGCACACTGTTCTTTGCGTTGAGCTTAAGGGAAATGAATGTGTTTCATATTCATTTCTCTTTTTATTTGTTTTATATTAGTAATACGAGTGACTAAAGGAGTGGATTAATGTGGGTTTATACGGCACGAGCTATATTAATGACTTTGGACATTTAACGATAGGTGGCGTCGATGTTACTGAATTAGCAGAGTATTATGGCACTCCGTTATATATATATGATGTGAAAGACATTCGCGATCGCGCGTTAGCTTTTAAGAAAGCTTTTGAACAACAACGTGTAGATTATCAAGTAGCTTATGCAAGTAAAGCATTTAGCTGTATTGCTATGATAGAGCTAGCTGAAGAACTGGGTTTAAGTTTAGATGTCTGTTCTGGTGGGGAACTGTTTACCGCTATGAAGGCAGGTTTTCCAGCCGAGAGAATTCATTTTCATGGTAATAATAAAACGCCTGATGAGTTGGAAATGGCTTTAAAAGAAGGAATTGGGTGTATTGTTGTTGACAACTTTACAGAGCTATCTTGGCTAATGGCTATGACTGAATCTATGAAAACGCCGATGAAAGTTCTTATTCGAATTACACCGGGTGTAGAAGCACACACACATGAATATATTTCAACTGGACAGGAAGATTCCAAATTTGGATTTGATCTGAACAGTGGTCAAGCTGAAAAGGCGATTAAAATGTTACTTAATCATGAGTATCTTTACTTACAAGGTGTCCATTCACACATAGGATCACAAATTTTTCGAGCGGAAGGCTTTGAAGAAGCGGTGAAAGCAATTTACTTATCAATAGCCCGGTGGCATCAGGAAATGGGCTACTATCCAGATGTGTTAAATGTGGGGGGCGGCTTTGGTATTCGATATGGAGAGAACGACCATCCATTGCCTTTACATGTCTATGTTGACAAAATGGTAGAAACGGCGAAAAGCGAGGCAGCTAAACTGAAAATGCCAGTTCCAGAAATTTGGATTGAGCCAGGGCGGGCACTAGTCGGGGAAGCTGGTACGACACTTTACCGTATAGGTGCTAGAAAAGATATTCCCGATGTACGGACATACCTATCTGTAGACGGGGGGATGACTGATAATATTCGTCCAGCATTATATCAGGCAGAATATGAAGCTGTTTTAGCGAATAAAGCAAACGATGAAAAAACAGAACTCGTATCTATCGCAGGCAAATGCTGTGAAAGTGGCGATATGCTTATCTGGGATGTTAAGTTACCACCAGCTGTTCAAGGTGATATTCTTGCAGTTTCTTCTACAGGTGCATATGGTTATGCTATGGCCAATAATTATAACCGTATTCTTCGTCCTGCTGTGGTTTTTGTGGAAGGTGGAGAACACACATGTGTTATTGAGAGAGAGACGTTTAGTGACTTAGTGCGCCACGAGCGATCATACCGTCATCAGTGTCAACTTAAAGATGTGGATTCAACTGTAAATAAATAATATAACATTTAGATATAGTCTCATGAGTTTCATTCTAACTCAATGTAAGGTAGAATAAAGAAGTCTGACTGATTTACACAATAATGGGAGGTCTTCCAACATGAAAAAAGGCGAAATTGTATTTGAAACAGGAGAAAAAGTTGTTATTGAATTTTTTCCAGATGAAGCACCGGGCACAGTGGCTAACTTTGAAAAATTAGCAAATGAAGGTTTTTATAACGGATTAAATTTCCATCGTGTTATTCCTGGCTTTGTAGCTCAAGGCGGATGTCCTCAAGGTACAGGCACAGGCGGTCCTGGTTATGCGATAAAATGTGAAACAGAAGGTAATCCCCACAAACATGAAAAAGGAAGCTTATCAATGGCTCATGCAGGAAAAGATACGGGGGGAAGTCAATTTTTCCTCGTATTTGATCCTCAGCCCCATCTAGATGGTGTTCATACTGTGTTCGGTAAAGTTATTGAGGGTATTGATGTGGTCGATCGCATTAAGCAAGGGGATGTCATGCAAAAAGTAACTGTCTATGATGCATAATAAGGACAAGCAGTGAGAGTTTTACACTTTCACTGTTTTTTTTGAGCAAATTTTAGTGACACCGAAATAACATGTGATATAATAAACAAAACACAATAAGAATCATTCCTTCGGGGCAGGGTGAAATTCCCAACCGGCGGTGATGAGGTATATACCTCTTAGTCCGTGACCCGTTATTTTGCTCATTGCAATAACGGTGGATTTGGTGAAAATCCAAAGCCGACAGTATAGTCTGGATGGGAGAAGGATATGATGGATAAAAATATTGGGGATTGAACCAAGTAGGACAGTGTATCTAAACTTTCTTTCCTATAACTTATAGGGGAGTATTGTTAATTGAGTATGGGATTTTCTGCCATTCTGTCTTTTTCATAACCCTATGTTTTTAAACGATTCATATTCTAGATTATCTGCTCTGAAAGGACCTACTTTCAGGGTTTTTTCATTTTACAGCGAAATGTTGTCCTCTCAATTTGAGGAGTAAGAAAGTGACTACGGAATATGTTTTTTCGTGAGATTATGTAAAATAGGTGAGTCTTATCGATTATTTTACCTTTTACAAATGAGTTCACATCTCGTGTCATAATTTCACATATAGAACAACTAACTAGTCAAGTAATAGCTGTCAGAGGGGGAGTTTTGTTGGAGACTGATTATATGGAACTAGCGATTCAAATGGCTGCAAAAACAAAAGGCCAAACAGTACCAAATCCAGTTGTGGGATGTGTGATTGTAAAAGATTCTGAAATTGTAGGTTTGGGGGCTCATTTGAAAGCAGGCGACCCTCACGCTGAAAGGCATGCTTTAGCGATGGCAGGTGAGAAAGCAAAAGAGGCTGTTATGTATGTCACATTAGAACCTTGTTCACATTACGGGAAAACCCCCCCGTGTGCCGATGCAATTATTGAAGCAGGTATCTCTAAAGTTTTTATCGCTTCTATAGACCCCAATCCAAAAGTTAGTGGGAATGGAATAGCGAAACTAAAGCAAGCAGGGATTGTAGTGGAAACAGGGACACATAAAGCGGAAGCCGACGCATTAAATAAAGAATTTTTTCACTTCATACGAACTTCCAAGCCATATGTCACCCTTAAAACAGCATCTAGTATTGATGGGAAAATAGCAACCAGTTCAGGTGAAAGTCAATGGATTACTGGAGAAGAAGCAAGAAAAGACGGTCATCGGTTGCGGCATGAGAACGATGCCATTTTAGTAGGTGTTGAGACGATTATTCAAGATAATCCGATGTTAACGGCTAGGTTAAGTAATGGTGGCCATCATCCAATACGCATCATACTTGATTCCACACTAAGGATACCTCTTACAAGTCATGTTGTAACGGACACACAAGCTGACACATGGGTTATAACGACAAACAGAGCTAGTGAAGAGGCGAAGGAAGCGCTTGAACAAGCTGGTGTTACTATTTTTACAGTGTCAGGTGATACGATTGAAATTACTGAGCTCCTTACGATCATCGGTAAACAACAGGTTTCTTCCTTGCTTGTGGAAGGGGGAGGCACTGTGAATGACAGCTTTTTACGGGCTGGAGAATTTCAATGTCTCATCAAATATATGGCGCCGATGATCATCGGTGGGGAACAAGCGAGGTCTTCTTTTTCAGGCAAGGGCTTTTCAAATTTAAGTGATGTTCCTCGATTAGAGTTAGTTAATATGGAACTTATTGGACTAGATGTTAAATTTGTGTTTCGTAAAAGGGAGGAATAACTTTGTTTACCGGTATCGTTGAAGAAAAAGGTAAAATACACAATATTAGGCAGACTGGCGATGCGATCGTGATGACGATTGAAGCCTCAAAAATTTTAACAGACGTGAAGGAAGGAGACAGTATCGCTGTTAACGGCGTTTGCTTAACAGTGACCTACTTTAATGACAAGTTGTTTACTGTGGACCTCATGCCAGAAACCGTTAGACACACAAGCTTAAAAGATTTAAAAGTGACTTCTTCCGTGAACTTAGAGCGCGCAATGGCTGCAAATGGCCGTTTCGGTGGTCACTTTGTCAGTGGACATGTGGATGGGATGGGGACGATTATAACTAAACGACCAGAGCACAATGCTGTTTATTACGATATTAAAATATCCCCAGAGTTACGAAAGTATATGATGATGAAAGGTAGTATATGTGTGGACGGCACTAGCTTAACGATATTTGGAGTATCCGATAATAGTGTAACGGTGTCACTCATACCACACACACTAGAGGGAACAGTATTAGGTGAAAAAGGTTCTGGTGACAATGTGAACATCGAGTGTGATATGCTCGCTAAATATATTGAAGGTCTTTTAACCAATCGTATTCAAACAGTAGAGTCTACACCTGGTAAAATAACGGATAATTTTCTAAAAGAACATGGATTTAATTTATAAGGAGGTGCGGTGACATGACACAATTTGATCCCGTAGAAGAAGCTATATATGCTCTAGCCCAAGGTGAAGTCATTATTGTATGTGATGATGAGGATAGAGAGAATGAAGGAGATTTTGTCGCTCTTGCTGAAAAAACGACCCCAGAGGTAATTAATTTCATGATTACTCATGGGAGGGGGCTTGTCTGTGCGCCTATAACTGAAGAACGGGCAAAAAAGCTTGATTTAATGCCGATGGTTGACCGTAACTCTGATCCTCATGGAACAGCATTTACTGTCAGTGTTGATCATAAACATACAACAACTGGAATTTCGGCCCCAGAAAGGTCGTTTACGATTAAAGCGCTTATTGATGAGACAGCAAAACCAGCTGACTTCCAACGCCCTGGTCACATATTCCCATTGATCGCAAAGGATGGAGGTGTTTTACGCCGTGCCGGACATACCGAGGCTGCTGTCGATTTGGCTAGAATGTGCGGAGCAGCTCCTGCAGGTGTCATCTGTGAAATTATAAAAGAAGATGGTACAATGGCAAGAGTCCCAGAATTACGCCAAATAGCCGACGAACATCAATTAAAAATGATCACAATTAAAGACATGATTCAATATCGTAATCGAAAAGATAAATTAGTGCAAAAAGAAGTTGAGATCTCATTACCGACAGAATTTGGAGAGTTTAAAGCAATTGGCTATTCAAATGTTGTTGATGGCAAAGAACATATAGCTATTGTGAAAGGTGATATCGGGGGTGAAAAGCCCACACTTGTGCGTGTACACTCTGAATGTTTAACAGGGGATGTTTTCGGATCTCAACGTTGTGATTGTGGGCCACAATTACATGCGGCATTGAGCCAGATTCAAGAAGCAGGTTCAGGTGTGCTGCTTTATATGCGCCAAGAGGGACGCGGTATAGGCTTACTAAATAAAATGAAAGCTTATAAGCTTCAAGAAGAAGGCTATGATACGGTGGAAGCTAATGAAAAATTGGGATTTGCTCCGGATTTAAGGGATTATGGGATCGGTGCCCAAATTTTAAGAGATTTAGGTATTCGAAAAATGAAGTTATTAACGAATAACCCTCGTAAAATTACTGGGTTAAAGGGCTATGATCTAGAAGTAGTGGACAGAGTGCCTTTGCAATTACCGCATAGTGCTAGTAATGAAAAATATTTAAAAGTAAAAAAAGAGAAATTAGGTCACTTATTACATTTTTAATATAGGAGGAAATTTTATGGGACATACGTATGAAGGACATCTTGTTGGGACAGGATTAAAGATAGGGATTGTTGTAGGAAGGTTTAATGAGTTTATTACAGGTAAATTATTAGGTGGGGCAGAGGATGCTTTAAAACGGCATGGCGTAGCCAATGATGACGTGGATGTAGCGTGGGTGCCTGGTGCATTTGAAATTCCGTTAATTGCAAAAAAAATGGCGGACTCAGGAAAATATGATGCTGTTATTACTCTCGGTACCGTTATTCGAGGTTCGACACCTCATTTTGATTATGTGTGTGGAGAAGTATCGAAGGGAGTAGCTTCTATCTCTTTATCATCAGGTATTCCAGTCATTTTTGGGGTACTTACCACAGATACGATTGAACAGGCAATTGAACGTGCGGGAACAAAAGCAGGTAATAAAGGATGGGAAGCAGCCGCTGGAGCTATAGAAATGGCGAATCTAACTAAGAATTTTAATGAGTAGAAGGTGACGTATGCTCATACCTTACAAAAAAGAATACGAAAAGATTGCGATGGGCCTGCTCTCATTTATGCCAGGTGAAAAGCGGGTGCAGGATATTCAAAAAACGTTGGATACGTATCGGTCTTCTACAGAATGGAAACTCTACTTATGGAAACATAAAGATGGCAGTATCATTGGTGTCGCCGGAATAGAAGAGGCAAATGAACATATCTATTTGCATGATATAACGTTAAATCCTTCTTATCGTAATGAAGGGGTGGCAAAACAAATGGTTGATGAATTAGAGCATCTATATAAAACCCCTTTAAAAGGCACGAAGGTAACAGAGCATTTTTTAGAGCATTGCCGAAAAAATGGGTGTTAAGTAAAGAAGGGAAGAGCTTTTACTAGAGCTCTTCCCTTTCTCTTTTCTTTTTTAATAGAGAATGCTGCCTTGCTTGAATAACATCTGAGCGGTCTCTCAATTTATGTTTATAAATGAGGTCTTTTGCTTGCACGCGATCATCTGATAACCACTCCCACCCGTATGTGTGACATAATTTTTTGCACTGTGTTATGAGATCACTGTCGGACAAGGGGAGGTTAAACGGTTCGTACGTTCCTTCATGCAGGATCGTTTTAATTCTAGATTTAATTAACTGTTCTGTATCACTATGATGAATATGAAGGCCGTGGAAAATATCTTTATTTGCTCTCATATGAGTAAGGACTTTGCGATATAATCGAAGGCTTCCAGACAAATTTTGTTGCCTTTCATGATAGACCGCGACAGCAAGCTGAATTAAGGCTAACCATGTGACGTGACGGTTATTCTCTAACCAATATTCTTCCATTATCTCATGACATTCGAAATAATCACGTGAGCCATGAAAGTGAATCAGATATTCAATATATTCTTTCGGGTATACTGTCATAGTGTCCTCCAAACAATCATGATTCATACTTATATTATCATAAACGATATTTTTATGAATGTGAAGAAACGTCCCTCTTTAACACGGGCAGATTGTGGTATAATGCTTTCATGTAAGGAAGGGTTTGATGAACTTATGCAATATAGTGTAAAATTGCACGCATTTGAAGGGCCGTTAGATTTGTTGCTTCACCTCATTCAAAAAAATGACCTTGATCTATATGATATTCCGGTTAAAGAAATCACTGAACAATATATGATATATATTCATGCTATGCAAGTACTCCATCTGGACATTGCCAGCGAATATTTAGTGATGGCATCCACACTTTTACATATGAAGAGTCAGCTGCTTCTTCCAGTAGAGGAGAATATTGATGATGATGAGTTTGCAGAATATGAAGAAGATACGCGAGAAGATTTGATGTTGCGGTTAATAGAATACAAAAAATATAAAGAAGCGGCAGGAGAACTTAAAGACCGTGAACTTGCTCGCAGCGATCTTTTTACAAAGCCTATGACCGATTTAACCACGTTGTTAGATGATAACGAGGAAGCAGAGCAAGTGAATATAAATGTGTCTATATATGATATGCTGCAAGCTTTTCAAAAAATGACAAAACGTAAAAAGAAGAAAGAGCCAGTCTATTCTAAAATTCATCGAGAAGAAATTCCGATTGAACACATGATGTCACGAGTACTTAGTAAAATCCACTTAAGCGGTGGAAGAAGTCGGTTCTCCGAGCTTTTTAGCGATGATGAGCAACAAGAACACTTAGTGGTGACCTTCTTAGCCCTATTGGAATTAATGAAGTCCAATGCCGTCAGGTGTGAACAAGCGAATAATTTTGATGATATTTTAATTTATAAAAGGGAGGTTCACTAGTTGAAAAGTCATGAAATAAAAGCTGTGATAGAAGGACTTTTGTTTGTGTCCGGGGAAGAAGGTATCGATGAAAAACAACTAATGGATGTCTTACAAATAGATCGGAAATCACTTAAATTTTATTTAGCAGAAATGAAAGACATGTACCAGTCAGAGCAACGAGGCATTCAACTTGTGGAAGTAGCTGGCGGCTATCAATTAACAACGAAGCAAGATCATGCGCCGTTTTTTAAACGACTAGTACAGTCACCATCTTCAGCAACGCTATCTCAAGCAGCTCTGGAGTCCCTTGCAATTATTGCCTATAAACAGCCGATTTCACGTGTCGAGATTGAGGATATTCGAGGGGTGAAATCTGAGCGTCCAATTCGTACGTTAAACGGAAAAGGGATTATTAAAGAAGTTGGCAGAGCAGAAGGGCCTGGAAGAGCGATTTTATATGGGACTTCCAAGTTGTTTCTTGAACAATTTGGATTACGTTCTATAGATGAACTCCCACCGTTACCTGACAATGTGTCTGAAGAAGATGTAGAAGAAGAAGTGGATTTATTTTTCACAAAGTTTCAAGAACAATTTTCCGCTGATCCACAGCTAGTGTTAAATGAAGAAGGAGAGATTACTGACGATGGGGAATGACTTAGTAAAGCAACAATTGGAATTAACGACAGCGCATATTGAGAAAGCATCGAAAAAATTAAGGGAATATTTAAATGAGGCAACTCTCTCAAAATTAATGGAGAATCAGTCTACCTCTAAAGAAGATTTTCAATTAATTTTAGATCAATTTAGGCGATTACTCGTATTTTTTGATGAAGGTTTAAAATCAGGAAATGTCTTACTTCGCAGCGAAAACTTTAGGAAAGGCGCCGCAGAGAAAACATTGTATTGGATTTTTCATCAATGTGTGGAGGAATTTTTTCAACCGCATTATGACGTATGGTATGAAGATAGTAGGGCCGCATATACTGGCAGAAACGCTATCCGCTTTCGGACTGATGTTCCACAAGAAATTAAAGATCTTACTTGCGAAATTGAAGGCCCACTACAAGAAGTTCGTGAAGAATTAGAATACTATGAAACGGACTATAGGACAAAAATAAAACAGAGAGAGGGAAAATAGTCCCTCCTCCTCATCACCTGACCCCTTTTTAAGAGGTCAGGTTTAATTTATAGTAATATTTTTTATAAAAGGAGCACGGTTTAATTGTAAATAGAGGGGTTTTCCTTTATCCCATTCAGCGACTAGAATATGTGAGACATGAAGACCTTCATTAGTTAACTTTTTATTGAGTTCTTCTATGGTCATTCCTGCTTGATAGACATTATCCTCTATCCATTCGCCGTCACTAATGAGTGTCATGGGGAGAGTAACACTACTAGGCGTTAAAGAAAAGTCGTCTCTCGTAGGGGTTTGTTGAAGACTTTTTTTTAACACATTTACCGTCCCGTTAGATTCAAGAATAGCGAATGCTACATCGTTAAATGAGAAAATGTCTTTATTTCTTAATAAATTTTGTAACTGATGAAGGTCGAGATTATTATTTTTCAATTCTTCCCGATCGATCATTCCGTTACGAATAATAATAGCGGGTTTTCCTTCCAATAAGCTTCGTGATCGCTTCCATTTTTGTGTAATCTTTTCAACAAGCGTAATTAAAAGCCCCCACAGCATAACAGCATATAAAACATAATTAATACCAATTTGTTTATCATAAATAGCGTTTCCCACAAGTTCACCTAAGATTAATGCAGAGATAAAATCGAACGGTGTTAATTGTGTAATTTGCGTTTTTCCTAACACTTTCGTTAATACAAGTAATGCAATAAAGCCGACTAGTAGCTCGATGGTTAACGAATAAAAATTTGTATTCAATCAAGATACCTACCTTTTTTACAAGATAAGTATAGAATGAGCCGGTAGTGAAAAAATTATGAGCGGTTGAATAGACTACTAAGTAAGATGTCCATTTCATGACAAAGTTCATGGGAACGCTGAATAAGTCGACCTGCTTCACTTTCTTTATTGTCAGGTGTACCTGGGAATACAGTTTTTAGCTGACCATTTTTTGTGTACCAAAAACGATTTAAGTAATTATTAAAGATGTCCATAAAAGTCATGATAGTGTTAAATTTCTCTTCAGAATAAATAACTTCAAGTTTTCCCTCAGGAATAATCGTTTCTTTTGGAGCGAGTTCCATTTCCTTTTGGTGAATTCCTTCTGCTTGTTTTTGAACAGCATTTCTTATTCTAAGTAGCTGAAGCTCCACAGTTCGTCTCATTTCATCTTTGTCCTCTTCTGATTCAACTAGTGACTCATTTAGCTTGTTGTGTTGTTCTACTAATTTTTCGGCCTTCATTCTTTTGTCTCTTTTTAAAAGAAGGTACACAATAAATAACTGAGTCAAAAAAATGACGAGAAGTAAACTACTGATCACCCATAACCACATTTTATTTTCTCTCCTATTCGTTAAAATGATAAAGGTTAAAGTTATATTATCTCATATTTATCACAGAGATAATAACGCTTTTTACAGATGACTAATAACGATTAATTCAAGTGTCTTCTACCCATCATTCTTTATAAATACTTTTTTTTCCAACATAAAACAGCTAGGAAGAACGATACTAACGGTATGATATAAGAAAGGTGGCTTACACATGAAAAAAATCCTGATTTTTCTGTTGGTGTTGCAGACTTTAACCGCTTGTCAAACAGCAGAAGAAGGTTCTGTTGAAAAATTTGCAACGACTAACGAAACTGTTTCTCAGGATTTAGCTGAAAAAGCTGAAGAAACAGTTGAAGTGTTGCAGCGTGTGGAGCAGGCTGAAGCCGTGTCTTTTAATGATGACGTATATGTGTATTTAAATGTCACAGGTTTTGACCGTTTTTTCTTAAAAGATATTCGAAGTCAGGCAGAAAAGAAGCTAAAAACATCTTTACCTGAAGGAAAAGTCCACGTTTCTACAGATAAAAAAATTGAAATGGAAATTAAAGAATTAAAACAGAAGCTGGATGCTCAACAAATTACGAAAAAAAACGTGGAAAAGGATACGAAAAAAATTAAGAAGGACATGGAAGGATAGGTGTTATGTCAGCATGAGTAAAAAATCAAATCTAACACCGGCACAGCAAGCTTACCAAAAAATAGCCGATAAACATGAAACAAAACGACCTGTCGGAAAAAACTGTTTAAAAGCATTTATTATCGGCGGTCTTGTTTGCACATTTGGCCAGCTTATTCAAAACGGGTACATTTACTATTTTGACTTTACTGAAAAAACAGCTGGAGATCCAACTGTGGCAACACTTGTGTTGATCGCCAGTCTCCTCACTGGTTTTGGTGTTTATGACAGATTTGGACACTTTGCAGGAGCAGGCTCTGCTGTCCCTGTAACGGGATTTGCAAACGCCATGGCCTCCGCCGCGATTGAACACCGAACAGAAGGCTATGTTCTTGGAGTCGGATCAAATATGTTTAAACTAGCTGGCTCTGTGATTGTATTTGGCGTGTTCGCAGCTTTTGTGATTGTGCTTATTAAAATGATTTTCTTTCAACTTTAAGGAGGTGGCACTATGTTAATCGGAAATCGCTCATGGCTATTTGAAAACAGGCCGGTCATAACAAGTACAGGGGTTGTTGGCGGACCTTTTGAAAAAAAGGGGAAATTGACTGCGGACTTTCACAGCTTTTCGGATGACTTGTGGTTCGGAGAAGATAGTTATGAAAAAGCTCAGAAGAAATTTTTAGAAGAGGCATGTCATGAAGCCTTGAATCAAGGAAATTTACAGAAAGAAGATATTCAATTTATTTTTGCAGGTGATCTGTTAAATCAAATTACTTCTACAAGTTTTGCTTGTCGAAGTCTTTCCATCCCATATTTTGGGTTATTTGGCGCCTGTTCTACATCGATGGAAGCATTAGCTCTTGCGGCTTTTATCGTTAATGGAAAAGGAGCTAATAATGTTATAACAGGGTCGGCGAGTCATAATGCGGCTGTAGAAAAAACATTTAGGTACCCTACAGAATATGGCTCTCAAAAACCTCCCACCTCACAATGGACCGTAACAGCTGCAGGGGTAGGAGTCGTGTCATCTTCGGGAACAGGACCTATTGTAACGTCTGCCACCATAGGTAAAGTCATAGATGAAGGATTAAAGGATCCTTATAATATGGGAGGCGCCATGGCACCAGCTGCTGTTGATACAATAAAAGCACATTTTGAAGATCGGAGTTTGCCAGAAGATTATTATGATCTCATTCTCACTGGGGATTTAGGTAAAATTGGTCATGCTGTGGCACTGGAACTATTTCAGAATGAGAATATGCAAATTGATCAAAATAGTTTTCAAGACGCAGGGTTGATGATTTATAACGAAGAACAACCTGTTCAATCAGGGGCTAGTGGTGCAGGATGCTCGGCAGCAGTCACTTATGGTCACATATATAATCGATTAAAGCAAGGTGAACTGAACAAAGTACTGATTGTTGCCACAGGGGCTCTCCTTTCTCCACTAACTTTTCAACAGCAAGAGTCCATTCCTTGTATCGCCCACGCTGTTTCAATTGAAAGACAAGGAGGTTTTGTTCAATGATTTTTGTGAATGCATTTATTGTTGGAGGCTTAATTTGTGTCATTGGCCAGCTTATGCTAGATGTAGGTAAATTGACACCAGCTCATACACTTAGCACGCTTGTTGTGAGTGGGGCTATTCTCGATGGGATAGGGTTATATGAACCCTTAATCGATTTTGCTGGCGCTGGGGCCACTGTTCCTATTACGAGCTTCGGTAATTCACTTGTTCATGGTGCGATCACGGAAGCTAAAAGTACTGGATTGATCGGTATCCTCACAGGCATTTTCGAGGTGACAAGTGCTGGTATTTCATCGGCGATCATTTTCAGCTTTATTGCGGCCCTCCTTTTTAAACCTAAAGGATAACTAATGTCTAAAGGGAGGGCCTGTGGGGGTTGCATCGATCGTTGAAATATGTAACTGATGATCATCATTTATACTTGCAAATAGGACCTTCTCTGGATGATTAATGCCCTTCTTCATGAGTTCATTATGAAGCCAAGAGACAGATAAGCCGAGGTTTTGTAATACTTCAGTATACACCTTTCCTTCCATCATTACAGGGTACGCTAAATTAGACGTGCGTTTCGTCACATTAATGTCTTCAAGTGACACAGGCGTACTGCTGTGAAATCGATAAACAGTCAGTTTTCCATTTGCCTCAATGATTGCCAATTTCACGATAGAAAGGTCAAAAATATCTTTTTCTCTTAACATCTGTAATATATTATCAATTGAATAGCGAATATGTTCAATGTTTTTAATAAGGAGCACACCATTTTCGATCACCACTGTTGGTTCAAAGGTCATAACATGGCCGAACCAACGTTTTTTAATGATGAGATAGCTAATAATGCGCTGTAATAAAGCGATAGTAATAATAGCTATAACTGTATGTATATGTTGAATATCTGGGTCGGCTATATCCGCACCTGTGACAGAGGAAAGTGTAATAATAACGAGGAAATCAAATAATGGGAGTTGCCCGATAGCGCGCTTCCCCATATACATAGTCACGACTAATAAGAGAGGGAGAATTGTAAAGATACGTGCAATCACAACAAAGAATTCAAAAAATTGGTTCACTCATTATCCCTCCAAGTTTTCATTAAATAGTAATAAATCAATAGATGTAGTTTTACCTCAGTCATGTTCATTTTATTCTTGTAATAAACGTGGACATACTTGTCCGTCACATGCATAAACATCATTTAGAGGTTCTTTTATTAATGAAGAGGTGCATGATTGAACTGGAAGTACCGGATTAGGAGGAAGGGTATGAGAGTATTACTATTATGTGTTCTCTGTTTTATTTTTCTCGTATTGCCTGCTCAGGTTTCTGTAGAGGCACAGCAGCAATTTGCAGGTCATACGTCGGCAAAAGGAGCTGTGTTAATAGAGCAAGAGAGTGGTAGAGTGTTGTATGAGAAACAAGCAAGAACACCGATGAGAATTGCTAGCATAACGAAAATTATGACGGCGATACTAGCGATCGAATCAGGAAAGCTTGATGAAGAAGTGACGATCTCATCACATGCCTATGGAACTGAAGGTTCGTCGATTTATTTGGCTGAAGGGGAAAAAATTATACTAAGGGATCTTGTTTATGGATTGATGTTGCGATCTGGTAATGATGCAGCGGTAGCTATTGCGGAACATGTTGGGGGAAGTGTGGATGGGTTTGTTTATTTAATGAATGAAAAGGCACGTGAAATTGGTATGGAGCAGTCAGTTTTTTCAAATCCTCATGGCTTAGATGATCATGAAGAACATTACTCAACAGCGTATGATATGGCTATATTAACACAATATGCTATGGATAATCCGGTTTACCGAGAGATATCAGGGACAACCACTTATCGATCAACAACGCCAGAAAAGCGGGTCCGAGTTTTTAACAATAAAAACAAATTGTTAACGCAGCTTTACAAACATTCTACTGGCGGAAAAACAGGATATACAAAGCGTGCAAAGCGGACACTGGTCTCGACTGCGGAAAAAGAGGGTATGTCATTAATCGCTGTTACCATAAATGCGCCTAGCGATTGGAATGATCATATAAACTTATTTGAATGGGCTTTTGGCAACTTTGAAATGAATACGATTGTCTCAGAGGGCATCGTCGCTAATGTGAATGATTCGTTTTATGAAAATAAGCTTCATGCTCAGTATACGTTTGGTTACCCGTTGTCAAAGGAAGATAAGGACCATTTAACTCATCGTTTGCTTTTATTGAGGCCTAACTTAGAAAAATGGGAAAAACAAGGGGTGCCATATCCAATCGGGAGCGTACAAATCGAGTTATATGACGATATAATCGGCACCGTACCAATAAAATATATATATGAAAACGATAAAAAACCGAGCTTTTATGAAAGATGGGTAGAGCCGTGGTTGAAGTTCAACGAGGCAGGAACAAATGGTTAATATAATATGGGTTGGTTTATTTGTTGTAGGCTTTATGTTTGCTGCCATAAATGGAAACATGGAACAAGTAAATGAAGCTGTATTTGCAGGGGCTAAAGAAGCTGTCACGATATGTATTGGTCTTATTAGTATTCTTACCTTCTGGCTTGGCATGATGAGAATTGCCGAAGTGGCAGGTATGTTAAGAGCTGTTGGTAGAGTGCTTCAACCATTTGTAAGGAAATTATTTCCTGACATTCCTAAAGACCATCCGGCTATCGGCTACATTATTTCAAATATGAGTGCCAATTTATTTGGATTAGGTAATGCCGCAACTCCGATGGGGATTAAAGCTATGAAAGAATTAAAAGAGTTAAATAATAATAAAGATGAAGCTAGCCGTTCAATGATCACTCTACTTGCTATCAATACAGCAAGTATTACGTTAATTCCTACGACAGTCATATCCTTACGCATCGATTACCAATCGGCAGCTCCTACAGAAATTGTCATGACAACGATCATGGCAACAGCATGTTCCACTATTGGAGCTATTCTTATTGATCGGTATTTTTATTATAGACGTTTGAGAAAAGGATGTGGAGACAATTGAGTTGGGTAACAACGGTATCTATATGGCTGATCCCCACCTTAATTTTAGTCATATTACTCGTAGGGACTTGGAAGAAGGTTCCTACGTATGAAGCGTTCGTAGACGGTGCAAAAGAAGGTGTACAAATGGCATTTTCAATCGTACCTTTTTTGGCAGGGATGTTAGTCTCTATTAAAGTATTTAGAGAATCTGGCGCATTAGATTTTTTCATCACTTTATCAGAACCAGTTTTATCGCTGTTTTATATTCCAGCAGAGATCATTCCGTTAGCGTTAATTCGCCCCCTTTCAGGAAATGGGGCGCTCGGCATGACGAGTGATCTCATTGCTACGTATGGCCCAGATTCTTTCATTGGCAGACTTGCTTCTACGATGCAAGGGAGTACTGATACGACTTTTTATGTTTTAACTGTCTATTTTGGCGCAGTAGGCGTACGAAAAATGGGAGATGCACTAAAAGTAGGTCTAGCAGCGGATGTGATTGGTGTCATTGCCTCTATACTAATCGTAAGAGCCGTTTTTTTATAACAGCTAGGACGCAAATTCGCCCTATATCATTTGATAGAAGGGCTTTTTATTGTATCTTTTTATAAAAAAAGATAAAATTAAAGTTTGAAATACAACAATTTTCGACGACACTGAAAAAAAGAGTCGGAACTGGAGTGGTTGATAGATGGAACGCTTACAAAAAGTCATTGCACAAGCAGGGATTACCTCAAGAAGAAAAGCAGAGGAGTTAATTATAGAAGGGAAAGTGACAGTAAATGGTAAAAAGGTCACTGAACTTGGTACAAAAGTTGACTCCTCAAAAGACGACGTTGTTGTGGAAGGGATTCCTATTGATAAAGAGGAACCGGTTTATTATATGCTTTATAAACCATCAGGGGTCATTTCTAGTGTCTCGGATGAACATGGTAGGAAAGTAGTTACCCAGTATATCCCGACCGATAAGAGAATTTTCCCTGTAGGACGTTTAGATTCAGATACATCAGGGTTACTCCTGCTGACAAATGATGGAGATTTTGCTAATATCCTCATGCATCCGAAATACAAAGTGTCTAAAACGTATATTGCCAAAGTCGAAGGAATTGTCTTTAGAGAGCAGCTGAAACAACTTGAAAGAGGCGTGAAACTGGAAGATGGTAAGACTGCCCCAGCGAAAGTGAAAGTATTAAAAGCTGATAGCAAAAAAAATACCTCTGTGATTGAAATGACGATTCATGAGGGACGTAATCGCCAAGTGAGACGAATGTTTGAAGCCATTGGTCACCCAGTTATTAAGCTTAAACGGGAACATTACGGTTTTTTAAATTTAAAAGGTTTAAATGCAGGAGAGTGTCGTGAATTAAGGCCGCATGAAGTGAAACAACTTAGAGATCTAGCTGTCACATAATGTTCACATTTTCTCTTCTGTATTAACTATTAACACTATTTTTGTAGTGTTAATATAGAGGGAGACAACTCGTTTAATGGGGGAAGAGTATGAAAAGACGACGTTTAATTATACGTTCTGCCATCCTTCTTGTGATGGTTATCGCTGTGGGATACACTCTATATAATCAATTCTCAGAAGAAAGAGGCGTTGTTGATACAGGGGATATAGCGCCAAACTTTGTACTAGAAGATATGGAGGGCAATCGATTGGAGCTCAATGAGCTTCGTGGAGAAGGTGTTTATGTTAACTTCTGGGCAACGTATTGTAGGTATTGCCGTGAGAAAATGAGTTATTTTGAGGAGTTTTATGAAGAGTATGCTGAAAAAGGGGTGAAGATCGTCTCTGTTAATGTAGATGAAACGACCCTTCAAGTAGAAAGGCATAAAGACAGACAAGGACTAAGTTATCCTTTGTATATCGACCGTAATATGCTTGTCAGTAATGCGTATGGGGTCCATAGTCTGCCTGCTGCTTTTTTAATTGATGAGGATGGAGAGGTTATTGAGAGACAAGTTGGAGCTCAGACGAAGGAAGAAGTCATAGAGGCACTAGACGAACTAATACCCGAGAGTTAATAATGGGGGATTAATATGAATAAAGTCAAATGCGAGTGTGGACACGTAAACCCTTACGGAACTTACTTATGTGAATCCTGTGGGAAGCCATTGATAGAAGATACGAATAAACTGGCCAATATGCGTTATGAAGGGGTTGCCCGCCGTTCTCAAACATATCAGAGGACGGTTGTGGATAAAATATGGAATTTCTTTTCTTCTGTAAAAGTGGGTATATGGATAATAGTCGCCATCCTTTTAGCATCATCGTTAGGGACTATTTTCCCGCAAGAAATATACATACCACCTGGGGAAAACCCAACCGTTTATTATGAACAGGAGTACGGTATTTTAGGGAAGCTCTATTACCAATTAGGCTTCCATAACCTTTATCGATCTTGGTGGTACATACTACTTATTGCATCACTTGGTATCTCTCTTGTTATATGTAGTCTTGATCGCGTTGTTCCTTTATATAGAGCTTTAAAAACGCAACGAGTGACGCGACATGAAGGTTTTTTAAAACGACAGCGTCTTTTTCTTGAGACAAAGAAGATAACTGATATTAGTGAGGAATTAACGAAAGCTGAGAAACTTCTTAAAGAGAGACGTTATAAAATTCGTAAAGAGAACGGCAATATTCTTGCAGAAAAAGGACGGTTTTCCAGATGGGGGCCATATGTCAATCACATTGGTCTGATTATTTTTCTTATCGGTGGTATGCTACGCTTTTTTCCTGGCATGTATTTGGATGAGTATATTTGGGTACGTGAAGGTGAAGAAGAGGTTATTAATGGGACTGATGGCGAGTACTTCTTAAGAAATAATGAATTCATTATGGAATTATATGATGAAGAAGAAGAGGAACATTATGCTGAAGCTATTGAACGAGCTGGAGGCGTTATAGTTAGAAATTATCAAACGAATGCAACGTTATTAAAACGGACAAACGAAGGTACCGTTGGCAGTGAAACAGAACTTCAGGAAGTAAAGGAAGCTGAGATTCGTGTTAATCAACCGCTTACGTTTAATGGCTTTTCACTTTATCAGGTAGACTATAAGTTAAATGAATTATCAACGTTTACGTTTAGGTTGGAAAGCGATACGGCAGATGAAGATTTATCAGACATGGAATTTAAAGTGGACTTAAATGACCCTCAAAATGTGTATGAATTTGATAATGGTTATAGGATTGAGATAAGAGAATATTTTCCTAACTTCACGTTTAATGAAGACAGAGAACCGACGACAATTAACCGTATACCAGATAATCCAGCTATCGTATTTGAAGTGTTTACACCTGATATGGATCCAGAAGAAGAAACAGGTGAACTCAGTTTAATTGGTATTCAAATGAATGAGCATTTAAATCCTGATGGCGATGCTCATGACCATACGATTCGATTTACGGATGCTGAAATGGTAGACGTAACAGGGTTGACTGTGAGGAAAGACAATACGTTGCCTTTTATAATTGTTGGTGGGATTATATTTATGATTGGACTTGTACAAGGTTCATATTGGTTTCATAGACGTATATGGTTGCAGGAGCGTGATGGCACGTTACTAGTAGCTGGACATGCTAATAAAAATTGGCATGGTTTAAAGAAAGACTTTCTTTATCTCTCAGAGAATACAGAGATAGATATACCGATTGATCAAACAGAAGCCAAAATATCTGAACAGAGCGATAGCCAAAAAGGAGGAGAGTGACTCCATGTTTCAGTTAAGTATGAATATGTTATATACAGCGTTTTTCTTCTTTTTACTTGCCACTATTTTTTATGCGGTATCAATCACAGGGAAAAAATTTAAAAATCGTCGAGGAGAAGAACATAATAAGTCTGCTTTGATCGGTTATTTTTTCTCTATTGGTGGGTTTGTCTTTTCACTAACATATTTTATTACTCGCTGGATAGCAGTAGGCTATGCACCAGTCAGTAATATGTTTGAGTATACTACCGCTTTAGGTATTGCTATCTCGCTAGCTTTTGTCATTATTTACCCAATTTACAAAATAAATTATTTAGGCCTGTTTACAATGCCTGTAGCCATGTTAATTATTGCCTACGCCTCGCTTTTTCCAACCGAAAAACAGGCTTTGATTGCTGCATTACAATCACACTGGTTAACAATACATGTTATTACAACTGTTATTGGACAAGGCATATTAGCTATTGGATTTGCTGCTGGTCTTTTATATTTAGTGCGGGTAATAGATTTTACTAAAGCCTCTAAAAAGGTAAAAGGCGTCGAGTTTATCATGTTCTCATTAATTGCAGTGCTAGCGTATGTGTTAGTGAATATCGGTTTTGGGTTGGCTAATTATGAAGCTGTTTTCACGTATGTGGATGAGCAAGAAAATGTAGCAGAGATGGTCTATCATGTACCTCCGCTTATTGGTCCTCATGAAGGAGAACTAATTTCTGATCAAGGCATGAGTCCCCTTATTTCTACACCTGCAAATGTTAGGAGTGGGGGAGTTAATATGGTTGTTTGGTCCGTGTTAACAGGATTAATAATTTATTGGCTCTTACGATTAGTTCTACGTAAGCCACTCGGTGGGGCTCTTCAACCGATAGTAAAAAATGTAAATCCACAATTAGTAGACGAAATTAGTTATCGCGCGATTGCCATCGGTTTTCCTGTATTTACACTCGGCGGCCTGATTTTTGCGATGATTTGGGCTCAAATTGCTTGGACGAGATTTTGGGGCTGGGATCCAAAAGAAGTATGGGCGCTTATTACATTCCTATTTTATGCCGCGTACTTGCATTTACGTTTATCACGAGGCTGGCATGGAGAAAAAAGTGCATGGCTATGTGTTGTAGGTTTCGCGCTGATTATGTTTAATCTTGTATTCGTTAATCTTGTTATTGCCGGATTACATTCATATGCTTAGTCATTATTGGCCTGCTCTTAAATAAGAGCGGGCTCTTGTACTAGTCTTATGAAAGAGTATACACGCCGTGCGATGAACATGTTACAATAAATTGTGAACAAAGTGGACGGAAGGTCCTGACAACTGTAAAAAGTATAAACCACAGGGTGTGGTTTAAGCTTAAGGGGGATTAAAATATGGCTGATGAAGCAAAAATTTTAGTTGTTGACGATGAAGAGCGTATAAGAAGGCTGTTAAAAATGTATTTAGAACGTGAAGAGTATGATGTGGATGATGCAGAAAATGGAGAAAAAGCGCTCCAAATGGCTTTAGATACGGATTATGACTTAATTGTTTTAGATTTAATGATGCCTGGTATTGATGGCATTGAAGTATGTGAAGAGATTAGGAAACATAAAGCGACACCCATTATCATGCTAACTGCAAAAGGGGAAGAAACTAACAGAGTTCAAGGTTTTGAGGCGGGAACGGACGATTATATTGTGAAGCCGTTTAGCCCCCGTGAAGTGGTGTTACGTGTCAAGGCTCTCTTACGTAGAGCATCTTCTACTAAATTTTTGCAAACAGAGACAACGACAAAGGATGTACTCGTATTTCCTCATTTAACTATTGATAATGATGCACACAGAGTGACAGCAGATGGCAACCATATTAATTTAACACCTAAAGAATATGAACTGTTACATTATCTTGCTCAAGCACCTGACAAAGTGTTTGCAAGGGAGCAGTTATTGAAAGATGTGTGGAATTATGAGTTCTTTGGAGACCTACGTACAGTCGACACTCATATTAAACGACTACGCGAAAAGTTAAACAAAATGTCCCCTGAGGCAGCGAATATGATCTCCACTGTTTGGGGAGTTGGCTATAAATTTGAGGCAGTGAAAGACTAATGTTTTTTTGGCGGAGCGTCGTAGGGAAATTGTGGTTTACAATACTTCTTCTCGTCTCGGTTGTCCTTGTTATACTAACCGTACTACTTCTACAATATTTCGAGCGGTTTCATACTGATCAAGCTGAAAGTGAACTCATGAACCATGCACACTTAATTGTTTCTTTATTAGAAGAAGAAGGTGTGGATGAGTCAGCACTTGCCATGAGTCGAAACATTTCTGCTACTTATGAAACCGAGGCGTTAATTATTCAAAATGAAGAGGACTATTGGTATACAACTGAAGGCGGTTCCTATGACATGCCTATTACAATCTTCTATGAAGATAATGTGCTGTCACGCGTGATTGAATTTCATGAAACCATCGTTACAGAATCGGATTATACGTTCCCTGTGAGAGGAGAACAGATTAGTGAAGAAATGATGGTTGTTGGGCTTCCAGTTGAATTTAATAATGGGGAATATGGCGCACTCTTTATGTATCAATCACTAGATGTGGTAGAAGAAGCTTCAAACCAAACAAAAAATATTATTTATTTATCAGCAGGAATCGCTATTATTTTAACAACCGTCTTCGCCTTTTTCTTGACAACACGCATAACAGCGCCACTTAGAAAAATGCGTAAAGCATCTTTAGAAGTTGCTAAAGGAAACTTCGACACGAAAGTTCCGATATTAACTACCGATGAAATAGGGTTGCTTGCTATTGCTTTTAACAGAATGGCGAGGGCACTTAATACGAACTTAAATGCACTTAACCAAGAGAAAGAGCAATTGTCGAGGATATTAAGTTCGATGGCAGATGGTGTTATTACGTTAGATAGAGACGGAGAAGTAATGGTAACAAACCCGCCTGCCAATGAATTTATTGGAGCATGGCTATATGAACAAGGTTATGAAGTGGAGGAATCTGGCCACCTTCCTGAAGAGCTGCAATCTTTATTTGAGAAAGTGGTCACTGAAGAAATGGAGCAGATGGGTGAGGTAGATGTACAAGGGCGTAGCTGGGTGATTTTAATGACGCCTTTGTATGACCATGAGCATGTGAGAGGAGCAGTGGCTGTTCTTCGTGATATGACCGAAGAACGAAGGCATGATAAATTGCGCAAAGATTTTATCGCCAACGTATCTCATGAGCTCCGTACGCCTATTTCGATGTTACAGGGCTATAGCGAAGCAATTATTGACGATATAGCAGGAAACGAAGAAGAGAAAAGAGAATTGGCTAAAATTATTTACGATGAATCATTAAGGATGGGCCGTCTTGTTAATGAGTTACTTGACTTAGCTCGTATGGAAGCTGGGCATATTCAGTTAACAATAGAAGAGCTCGATTTAGAGACCTTAGCAGGAAAGATGATCCGGAAATTTCAAGGTGTAGCAAAAGAACACGAAGTAAAGCTCGAAGGGGATATTCAGCCTATTGAAAAAACGTTGATGGCTGATTCTGATCGGCTAGAGCAAATCTTAACAAACCTTATAGATAATGCAATACGTCATACGCCAGAGGCTGGCACTGTGACTTTAAGAGTAGAAGCGTTTCTTAATGGCGTCAAGTTAGAAGTAGAAGATACGGGAGCCGGCATACCAGAAGAGGACTTACCGTTTGTTTTTGAACGCTTTTATAAAGCAGATAAAGCGAGAACACGTGGAAGATCTGGCACCGGTTTAGGACTAGCTATCGTTAAAAATATTGTAGAAGCACATAAAGGAAAAGTATCAGCTCATAGTAAAGTAAATGAAGGCACAACATTTTCTGTCTATTTACCTTATATCTCTTCTGATAAATGAAGACTATCTTGAAAATCATAAAAAAACAATCCGCTTTAGCTGCTTAGATCGAGTGGATTGTTTTTTATGATATAGACTGAAGTTTTCATCAAGACAGGTATACGTTTTTGTGCCACCTTATAAAGGATTGAAGGAAGTTTAGCCGCGTTTTTTGTTGTTAAGAAGAATTCGTCTACAAGGTGGACGGCAAACTATTTTCTATCTTTATAAATTTCTCGAATGACATGTGACAATTCAGGAATGATAAGTTTTTCCATAGCTAGCTTTACAGCGCCACTAGAGCCAGGAGTGGAAAAGATAGCTGTGCAACCCCTTATACCAGCGGTAGCTCTACTTAACATGGCGGCAGGCCCAATATCTATCTCATAACTTAAATAGCGAAATAACTCGCCGAAGCCACTTATCTCTTTGTCAAGCATATGTTTTACAGCTTCGAAAGTTGTATCTCTCAATGCTAATCCTGTTCCGCCATTAATTAATAATGCTTCAATCTCTTTGTCTTGATCGGCAAATCTTATGTATTCTTGAATCTCTGTAAAATCATCTTTTGTAATAACATGTTTTAACACACGATGTCCTGCTTCTTGAAGGGCATTAGACATAAACTGCCCGCTTTTATCAGTTTCAAGCGTCCGTGTATCAGAGACTGTAAGAACCATACAGTTGATGGAATGTGGGGCTTCTTGCTTATGTTCAATTACACTCATGTGTCTCTCCCCTTATAATAAAAGTAATGGTATTTAATATTATAACAGTAGAAAACCTCTAAGGACAAAAATAAGTAAAATGATAGCAAGTGAGAAGAAAGTGAGGGTATTCATATGAAGATTTACACGAAACAAGGTGATGAAGGACAAACACAATTAGTTGGCAAAAGAGTGAAAAAGACACATGGCCGTGTGGAAGCATATGGTACGTTAGATGAATTAAATAGTTGTATAGGTTTAGCGGTAGTCTATGCCATGGAGGAAAAGCATGGAGATATTGTGGCTGACTTAACAGCCATTCAACATGAATTATTTGATTTAGGTGGCGATTTAGCTAACGTCACAAAAACACAAGACTGGAAGATAGATTTACATGCGCCAGAGAAACTGGAGAGTTTAATAGATATGTATTGGAAGGAAGCACCACCGATAAAAACTTTTATTCTTCCAGGAGGTGGGAGGTTGGCTGCTCAACTTCACGTATGTCGAACGGTTACTAGGCGAGCAGAGCGATTAACGGTTAATTTAGAAGTAGACCGTATTCCTCCAACAGCCTTGCCATATCTAAATCGACTATCTGATTATTTTTTTGCTGTAGCTCGAGCTGTGAATGCTAGGAATGGGACTGAAGATATTTTATATGAGCGTGAAAAGGATTAAAAAGCGAAACTGTTTAGTTAAAGAATATCTATAATCAAATGGTTGAAACGAAAAATTAACCAATGATAATAAATGATATCAAATGGCCGTTTAAAAAGATTGAGAAAAAACGAGGCCCAGCAGCGCTTCAAGTCCAAAGGTTTGAAATGATTATCGCAGTACTTAACTGAAGCAAACGAACCCACGGGAAAGCAGCGAAAGCATCCGTCTGTATAAGGTCAACGTCTAATTTTTTATTTTGTTTGATATTATGAGATGGGTTCTAAAAACAAAAAATTAAAAGACCGCCTCTTTTTAAGCACAATTCTAAGTTAAGAGGCGGTCTTTTCCATTTAGATAAGGATTTCTATTTCAGCTTGTTCCCGCAGGTCATCTAAGTATAGATCTAATTTTAATTCATTTTCAATGTCTTCTTGAATGTCTTCAAATTCACCAATTTCTGGGTTGCTCATAACGATTTCTTCATAATATTCTCTCGCCTCATCTTCACTAACTGTGTATTGGTCTTCATCAAGGTGCGCCATTGTTTGAAGCTCTTGGACGCGCTTCATTTGACGAATGTCATCTTCTAATTGCTCTAGTGTGTAATTTTGCATTTCTAACGCTTGTTCAAATTCTTCTTCTTCTTCGAATTGCTCACGCATTTGATCGAGCTCTTCTTCAACTTCCTCATCACTGACTTCGATGTTTTGAGCATCTGCTTCTTGGCTAAGCAACTCTTGATTCACAAGTAAGTCAAGGATATCTTGTTGGAGTTCTTGTATCATTGCGGCATTTTCTTCATCTTCAGGATCCATACCTTGCTGAGCAAAAAGCATTTCATACTGAGACATTTGCATTTGTAATTCTTCCATTGGTATCTCTTCTCCGTTAACAATTGCAATTGGCTCGTCAGGGTCTGCATCTACAGCTCCTTCTTCGTCCATAGCGGTTTCATTATTATTTTCTCCTTCTTCTGGGGCGTTCTCTGTCGTTTCATTCGTATTATTTGGGTCATTCTCTGCATCATTTGTATTTTCTCCACCACATGCTGCTAAAACCAGCATTGTAGAAAGTGGGATAGCAAGGAAAGCTTTTTTGTCTACACGCTTCATTTTCATCATCAACCTTTCACTGTTTGTCTTACATTGGTTATCAGCTTATCATAGGCATATTGGTAATTTCAATTTTTGAATTCTATAAAAATATGGCCTCCAAGGGGAAAGTGTGTAAGGTCCTGTCGATTAAGCAAAAAAAAGCTCTCCAACCGTCGTATGTTGGAGAACTCTTTATAGAAAAGTATTATAATTCTATGTTTGAAACAGAGACAATGTCGGTGATTTTTTGGAACTCTTCAATGACTTTTTCTTCGCATTCCTTATCAGTAGATAATAGCATGATGGCCTTCCCACCTTCATGTTTCCGCCCCACTTGCATCGTTGCAATATTGATATCATGTGTACCGAGGAGTAAACCGACTTTCCCTATGACACCAGGTTGGTCATTGTGCTGGATGAATAACGTATGTTTTGCAGGCTGAAAATCAAGAGAAAACTCATTAATTTGAACAATACGCGGCCCGATCTCTCTACTGAAAGTACCATATATTTCAAGCGTATTTTTTTCGCCGAGGATGGTCGCTTTAATAAAATTTGAATAACCACGAGATTCACTTTCATGCTTTTCGATGACTTCAATGTCTCGTTCCTTTGCAATCCAAGAAGCGTTTACTTCATTGACATAGCCATCTATACGATGCCGTAAAAATCCAGCCAAAAAACTTCGATTAAACAGGCCTGTCTCTTGGTGGGATATTTCCCCAGCATAGCTAAGTTGAACCTTTTTAACGGGTTCTCTAAATAATTGGCTTGTCATTTCACCTAGAGTTCGTGTGAGTTGTGTAATCGGTGCAAATTTTTCAAAAACATCTGCATCTAGGTAAGGCAAGTTTAATGCGTGAGGAGCAGGTTTACCATTTAAATAGTCCATCACTTCAACAGCTACTTGTGCTGCCACATTCTTTTGTGCTTCTGTTGTGGAGGCGGCGATGTGTGGTGTCGTAATAACGGCATCTAATTCTGTTAATGGATGGCTTTGGGCAGGTTCCGATTCATAGACATCTACAGCTGCTCCTTTAACATGTCCGCTTTTTACCGCATCATATAAGGCTTGCTCGTCAATAATACCGCCTCTTGCACAGTTTAATAAATAAACGCCAGGTTTTGTTTGTTGCAATGTTTCTTTATTTAAAAGGCCTTTAGTTTCTTTCGTTAAGGGGGTATGGATTGAAATAAAATCACTTTGCGATAAAAGTTCGTCAAGATCAACTGGTTGAACATGATGTTTTTCTGCCCGTGATTGGGTTAAAAACGGGTCAAATGCAAGAATGTTCATACGAAAAGCGCGAGCACGAGCGGCTAATTCTGCTCCAATTCGACCAAAACCAAGTATACCAAGTGTTTTGCCATAAAGCTCAGTTCCTTGAAACTTCTTTCGATCCCATCTCCCTTCTTTCATTGACTGGTTTGCTAAAGGAATATTCCTTGCAAGGGAGGCGAGCATAGCAAAGGTATGTTCCGCGGTAGAAATAGTATTTCCATCCGGAGCGTTAATGACAACAACACCATTTGAGGTGGCAGCTTCCATATCCACATTATCTACGCCCACGCCAGCTCGACCAATAATCTTTAAGCGAGGCATTTTTTCAATGACCTCTCTCGTCACAGTTGTGGCACTTCTGATCAGAAGGGCATCTACTTCTTCCAGTGGGGTCGTTGTTGTTGTGACTGATTCGAAAATAACATTCATGAGTGAACTATCCATAACAGGCTTTAAACCATCCTGATCCATCTGATCAGAAACAAGGATATTAAATAATTCTTTATTAGTTTTAACAGCTTGCTGTGCGTGTACCATGGTCCATCTCCTAACGTGCTAATTTTAAACTATAGTAACATGAAAGGTAGGAATGAATCTATAGATTTAGCACATTAATTTAATAAAGTGTCGAAAAGTTCAATTAACTGTCATATAACGACACATTAAAAATGGAATTGAAACTGCCATATGTAGCATGTAAACTTAAAAAGAGGAAGGCTAGTTAAACATGTAAAAGGAGACAGCCTATGTGGGAGAATATTATGCAAAAATCAGCTCTATTTGAAGGGTTATCAGGTGACGAATTAAGACCAGTTATTGCTATGGGGAGAAAAATACGTTTAAAAGATAAAGAAACGTTATTTTTTGAAGGGGAAGAAAAAAATGCATTTTACATATTAGGTAAAGGGACAGTACTTATTAGTAAGCTGACAGAGGAAGGTAGTGAAAGTCTCATTAACGTGTTAGGGGAAGGAGAAGCGTTTCCTCATACCGGTTTCTTTAAAAAAACTTTTTATCCTGGTACTGCTACTGCTAAAAAAGATGTCACAGTCCTGGCAATACCGATAGACAAATTCGAACGGTTTGTTCGAGATAATCCAGAACTTATGTTTCGAATTATAGATATGATGAACTCTAAAATCATTTATTTACAAAAGAAATTAAATGAAGTATTGTCTTTAAATGTCGCCTCACGGTTAAAAGCAGCCATGGCTTATTTACATGATACTCAGGGAAAACATATTATTTTGACACATCAAGAATTAGGGAACATTATCGGAGCTTCACGTGAAACGGTTAGCAGACAACTTAAAAAATGGGAAAGAGAAGGCTGGCTTGAAGTTAAAAAAGATAAAATAATTCTTAACTCAACGGCTGAATTATAGATATTAGACGCGTATAAAGACTAAAAAACCACCGGCTAATACCGGTGGCTAATCATTTATCTATTCGAATTTTAAAGCATCGCCATCAAACGGCTCATCTGCAATCTTAATTGAGTCGGTTGGGCATCCGTCCAACGCATCCTCCATATCTTCATGAAGCTCCTCGGGAACTTCCTTCGTTCCTTGATTATCATCCAGAATTACCCATGCAATACCATCATCATCATAATCGTAAATGTCTGGAGCAGCGGCTCCACATGCTCCACAGGCGATGCAGGTGTCTTTGTCTACAATCGTGTACTTTGCCATAACAAAAGCCTCCCATTAAAATTATTATATGAACCCTTCATGATTCTCTCTATAGAGTGTATTCAAATAATCGATAAACCGACCGAAAAAACAAGGGAATATTATCAAATATACTAAAATTTTATGCTAAGATCTACCGATAGTTTGAACGCTCTTTATATAAAAAGGGTGTTTTAACCGAGAACAAATTCACAAGAAGTTTGTTCTTCTTACTCTACATTGTAAATGTTCTTACTTAACATTTCAATAAAAAAATAATTGAGAATGCTTATCAGCCAAGGGTTTTGCTAGCTTAGCTTCTGTTCATCAATTATACTTATGATGATAAAGAGAGGAGAAAAGTAATGAGTTTTCTTCAATTTTTGATTTTACAGCTTCTTCATAAATGTCGAGGTGAACGAAGCTTAAATGGTGTTATTCACCTTTTAAAAGGAAAACGGTCAGCCCAAACAATCCAAGATATTATGCTCTTTAATTTACAAGCTTATGCAGCTATGTTAAAGCAATGGAAGCCAAGTGAGTTAGATAACATTGTCACTGAATTGAAAGTGAAGGGTTGGATAAATGAGGCTGAAAAAATAACGTTACTGACTGAAGAAGGTATGAAGGAAATGGAATACGGTGCCTTACGATATGAGATGCCTGCTCAGTTTAACGGGCTAAAATATGAATGGGATAATACTGCTGATTATGTGTGGCAAAGTATCAGTTTACTTGTTCAATCCATTTCTTACTTAAAATTGAATCAATCGATGTTTATACCCATTAGTTATCATCATTCAGCACAGGCTACAGTAAGAAATATCTTATTGAAACATGGCAATGTATCGACTATGGGGGAACAAGTGTATAACGAATTAACAGATATGTTACAAAAGCTGCCGGACGAAAAAGCGACTCTTTTCGTGGATCGATTAACGTCTAGTGATAAAATTGGCAAAACATATGAACAGCTAGCTAGTGATTTTCATGACGATCCTTTATATACTTTTGTTCAATTTAGAGGGATTCTTCATACATTTATAAGTCAAATCGAAGAAGCTTCTAAATACCCTATCTTATCTCAATTGGTACCAGAAAAGAGAACGTCTCTTAATTTAACACATACAGCTGAAATAACGCGAAAACTTTTAATGAGCGGATATACAGGGGATGAAATAGCTAAGAAAAGAAACTTAAAAAAGAGCACGATAGAAGATCATATCATTGAAATTGCGATTCACGATGAGCATTTTGATTATCAGTCATATATGACGAATGAACAGATAACACTGATTGAAAATACAGCTAGAAAACTGCAAACAAACAGGCTAAAGCTGATTAAAGATCATCTAAATGAAGATGTGAGTTACTTTCAAATTAGGCTGGCATTATCACGACAAAGGAGAGAACTCCATGCAAGCGATACATGATATTTTAAGGGAAGAGTTTGGTTATTCATCTTTTCGAGAAGGCCAGCAGCCTATTATAGAGGCCGTATTAAATGAAAAAGATGTACTAGCCATATTGCCTACAGGGACTGGGAAAACGCTTTGTTATCATTTACCATCCAAATTAATCAACGGATTAACTGTTGTCATTTCCCCTCTTGTATCACTAATGGAAGACCAAGTGACACAAATGAGGGCTAATGGAGAGAAAAGAGTAGCTCATCTAAGTAGCATGTTAGATACAAGGGAGAAGTATGACATATTAAATCATTTGAATCGGTTTAAATTAATTTTTATCTCTCCAGAAATGCTTACAATGCCATTTATTTTATCAAAACTTGCAGGAACGACTATCTCACTTTTTGTGGTAGATGAGGCACACTGTATTTCCCAATGGGGCCATGAATTTCGAACAGATTATTTAAGGCTGAAAGATATTAGAAAAACATTTGGAAATCCCCCATGTTTAGCCTTAACTGCTACGGCCACACCTAAAGTTGAAAAAGACATTTGCTATCATTTGAATTTGGAAAATGAATGTGTCTACCGTTTGCCAGTTAACAGAAATAATATATTTTTGACAGTTGAGAAATACAAGGATCAAGCTGAAAAGGAAGCAAGATTTGGCGACCTTATCATTGGAACAGAGACGCCAGCCATCGTTTATACAGGCACACGTCAGAAAGCAGAATATACAGCTGAATACTTACAAAAGCAAGGATTGAAGCGCACTGCATATTATCATGGTGGTATGACTAAAGAAGATCGCTTATTAGTACAGCAACAATTTTTATATCATGACATTGACATCATTTGTTGTACGAACGCCTTTGGGATGGGAATTAATAAGCCAGATGTTCGAAGTGTGTTTCACTTGCATGTTCCATCATCCGTGGAACACTATGTTCAAGAAATAGGTCGTGCCGGAAGAGATGGAAGGCAGAGTACAGCTTATATGATATTTTGTGAAGAGGATGTCATCTTACCTGTGGCATTCATTGAAGAAGAGTTTCCGGAGAGCAGATTACTTGAAGAGATGTTTTCACAAAAGGCTATTGTTGGGAAAACTTTCAAGGAAGTAACCCATCTTCTTCAACTTCCTGAAAAACAAGAAAAAATGCTCTATTATCAATTGGAAACACGCCACTTGATCACAGACGGTATTTTTGCTGACTATGCTGCTAATAAAACGAATGTTGTTGATGAACTAATTGATTATTTTGAGGAAAGAAAAAAAGAGAAACTTCACCTATTATGGCAGATGAGACAGCTTGCAGAAACGACACAATGTCTCAGAGAAAAAGTAGCTCACTATTTTCATGAAACAGTGGTTGACAAACCTAATTGGTGCTGTAATAAATGTGACTCGTTAGATATGTATGATCAAACGCTCAATAAATCCCAAAAAGATGAGGATGAGCAACAGAGAGGTGAGCAATCCTGGCAAACGGTTTTGAAGCGTATGTTAACCGTATGCGACAGGGGATCAATGTGAAGAATCAGGCCGAAATAATAAAGCATATTTCAGATAAAGAGCTGCTCATCAATTTGTATGCCACCCAGCTGATCATGTTCATTATTGCGCTGTTTACTAGTTGGCTCATCGCAGGTGATATATTCGCCATATTCAACGTTTTCCAATTAAGAGGGGATCATCTTCTTATAGGTTTAATTTTCGGCATAGGCATCGTGACTTTTGAACTTTTTTTATCCCTTATATTACCATCATCTTGGTTTGATGATGGGGGCATTAATAAACGTGTTTTTTCCAGCAGACATCCTGTTCATATCGTTTTATTATCGGCGGTTGTGGCGATTAGTGAGGAAGTCCTGTTTCGTGGTGTTATACAAAGCTATGCTGGTTTATGGGTAGCCTCCATCTTGTTTACACTTATTCACTTTCGTTATTTGGCCAATCGTTTTTTGTTTATCTTTACGATTCTGTTAAGTATATCGTTAGGTGTGCTTTTTGAATTAACAAGCAATTTACTTACAGTCATTGTTGCTCATTTTATAATCGATTGTTTACTAGGTCTTCATATTCGCTACTTTGATAATAAACATTAAAAGGTAACTAGTCGTATGAGTTTTATCATGGTACATTGTATGTGTAACTATTGATGTATACAACGATAAAACGACAAATGAGGTGGTACCTTTGTCACATATTAATGAAAATGACAGGAATAATGACGACGTAAAGAATGAGATGGGCAGAGAAGTACCTCATTTACATAGTCATGAACTCCCGCCTAGAAGTACGATTCACAAAAAAGTGAGGCGCCCTTTTTCTCGGGCAGCAAAAAGAAAAAGGCGGAAAAAGTTTCGCATTCCTCTTGTTACCATTTGGCTTTTTCTTTTTTTACTCATAGTTGGCCTCGTATTAACATATCCCTTTTGGATTACGAGGATATAATGCTTAATCTTTTGACCAAGTTGTCCTACTCCCATATATGCTTGCATAGGATATATATGGGGGTGGATTATTATGGAGGAAAAAGTTTCCACTGAGCAAGAGGAGATTGATACTTTTATGATCAAAGCGATCATTAAAGCAAAAAATAAAGAAAAAGCTGCTGAAAAAAAACTTATGAGAGTCGGTTTTCTCGTTATTTTGAGTTTAATAAGCCTTACTGTCTATGCCTTCAAAAATTGGATACAATGGTTTCAAGCGGAAGGCTCTATCTTTCAGAAAATCATCACAGACCCATTCATACTTTTCTTAACAATTGTGTTTATCATAACATTTGCTTGGTTGCAGCAAGTGACAGTAAAGTTTGAAAAAGCGGAAAAAGACTATGATCAATTAAAAGAAGATATGATTGACCGTGCTGCAGATATTTGGTCGTCCCCTGAAGCATGGAAGAAACGCTCGGATGTGTTTCGAGAATTAAAAGAAAAGCATGATATAAACCTTTACCATAAATAAATTTAATTAATTTGAACGGCTTCCTCGCTGTCACTATATCACTACGTCAAATAAAGTAATAACAAATAGCGCATCTGATCATATACTATTATGACAAGTAGTGAGAGTGTGAGGTGAAACTATGGCAGCTCCAGGTGAAACGTCATTTGAACCCATTATGACAACGGTCTTTATCGTTATTGTTTTAGCCATGATCTTCGATTTAGGAAAAGAAGTGAATGATCCGGAGATAGAAAACCTTTTAATAGTCGAAACATTAGAAAATTGATTACCGCCGTTCTAAGGTGTGATGACTGTGTCAAATCGTAAGAAAGGAACGGGAACAGGCACTTATAAATTAGACAGAGAAACACAAGAGCTTTTTAAAAAAATGACGCCGCAGAAACTAGCGATCATTATCGCCTTATTGACAGATGCCCTAAGGGTGAGGGCTGTTCTATTAGATGTGGATCAAAATGTGGAAGTGGTTTTGCAAGGTAATTTGAAAGGGAATGAAGTGAATACCTTACTGAAAGAATTGAACAACATCCCATTAGAAAAATGGCTTGCAATGTTACAAAAGTTCAATAAGTCATAAGGTTATTTTAAAAATACGATTTAGTGTGTGTTATTAATCGTTCTTCTTTTGATTAATTGAATTTAGCTAACCAGTTGAAGGTGTAACTTAAAATCTTTAAATAACACTATCCTTAATTCTCGAAGCAATGTCCACCTGTAAAAACTAATTTCAGTCTCGAATTTATTAATGATAATGGTATCGTGCTCAAATTTATGTTTGAGCACGATTTTTTTATAAGAATAGCTTTAATTTATAGGTGAACGAAGTATGTTAAGGATAGCTCGCCAAAAGATAAAAAAATGGTAAAATATTAACGTATTAGAGTAGAGAGAAGGAGAGTGGAAAATGACCAAGGTAGATAAACAAGTAAGATCCGATATTGAGATTGCCCAAGCAAGTGAAATGGTACCTATAAGTGACATTGTAAAAACATTACAGTTATCAGATGAAGAATGGGAGCCATTTGGTCGTTACAAGGCAAAATTATCCCTTTCCGTGATGGAACGGCTAAAAGATCGTCCTAACGGGAAAATCATTCTTGTAACAGCAATTAACCCTACTCCTGCAGGCGAAGGTAAATCAACGGTGACCGTTGGATTAGGTCAAGCTTTAAACAAACTTAATAAACAGGCCGTTATAGCCTTAAGAGAGCCCTCACTTGGTCCTACGATGGGGATAAAGGGAGGAGCAGCGGGGGGAGGATATTCCCAAGTTGTCCCAATGGAAGATATAAACTTACATTTTACAGGTGATATCCATGCGATAACGTCCGCGCATAATGCGTTAGCTGCATTAATTGATAATCACCTCCATCAAGGTAATAAGCTAAATATTGATCCACGTCGTATCGTTTGGAAACGGGTACTAGATATGAACGACCGTGCCCTACGTGAGGTTGTTATTGGGCTTGGCGGCCCTAAACAAGGGGTACCTCGAGAATCAGGTTTTGATATTACTGTGGCGTCTGAAATAATGGCCATTCTTTGTCTCGCCTTAGATTTAACTGATTTAAAAGAACGTCTGTCAAGGATTGTTGTCGGATACACGTATGAAAACCACCCAGTGACCGTGAAAGATTTACAAGCTGAAGGAGCGCTAACCTTACTATTAAAAGAGGCATTAAAGCCTAATCTCGTACAGACCCTTGAAAATACACCAGCGATTATACATGGCGGTCCTTTTGCTAATATTGCCCATGGCTGCAATAGTGTGATTGCGACAAAAATGGCAGCTAAACTGGGTGATTTTGTTGTAACTGAGGCTGGTTTTGGAGCAGATCTCGGAGCGGAAAAGTTCCTTGATATAAAAACACGAGCGGGGAATATTGAACCAAGTCTTGTCGTTATTGTTGCCACTATACGAGCATTAAAAATGCATGGGGGTGTTCCAAAAGATCAATTAAAGCAAGAAAATTTGTCAGCACTTGAGTTTGGACTTGCCAATTTACATAAGCATGTGGAAACAATTAAAGCCTTTGGTCTTCCGCACGTCGTGGCAATAAACAGATTTATGAATGATACGGAGGCCGAGATTTCCCTGTTGACAAGATGGTGTGCGAATCAAGGAATTAACGTAGAATTAGCAGATGTGTGGGCAAACGGAGGGGAAGGAGGAAAACGATTAGCTGAGCGAGTCGTAACCGAAATTACTAAAAAACCTAATCATTTTAACCCGATTTATTCGCTTAATGACTCACTAAAAACGAAAATTTAAAAAATCGCAACGATCGTTTACGGTGCCACAGATGTATCATTTTCTACTGAAGCTGAAAGGCAAATAGTGCAATTTGAAACATTAGGATGGGGGAAATATCCTATCTGTATGGCAAAAACACCATATTCCCTTTCTGATGATCCTGCCCGACTTGGTCGTCCAGAAAAATTTACTCTTTCTATACGTGAGCTCAAACCCTCAATTGGAGCCGGATTTATCGTCGTATTAACGGGTAATGTTTTAACCATGCCAGGGTTACCGGAAAATCCTGCTTCCCTTCGCATGGATGTAGACAGTGATGGAAAAGCTGTGGGGCTGTTTTAAAAATCGTTTAAGTATAAATACTCTTTTCTAAGATGTGAAATGCCGATGGGAGAACGGTCCCCCCTCGGTATTTTTCTTTAGACAGTTAGCGTACATGATGATTTTAATCAACGTTTTATTTAGTCTGACAGCACTCTCTTTATTACTGAAGATAACTTTGAAGTTACATTTTATCATAGATAATTGTCCGTAAAACTTCTTCCTCAAAATAGAGTAGAGAGAACGGCCATTCATGTTTTGACCTACTCAACTACCAATCAAGAAGAAGGAAAGCGCCTACAGATAGGCGTTTTATTGTTTTTTGATAATTGTTCAGCTATACTTTAGCAGTATTTATGTGACGTGACTAGATAACAACATAGGAGTGCAGTTATGGCAGCTATTTATCTACTAGTATTCATTTTTTTAATAATGATTCCGTTTGTTTATTATATGGTGAAAGAAGCTAAAAAGCTTGATATTACTAAAGAAACCATCTTACTGCCTATCCCCATAACAACTAAAAAAATACTGTTTATATCTGATCTTCACAATCGAAGGATTGAATTGACAACATGGTGGAAAAGCGCTCAAGTTGATTTTGTCATTATCGGAGGGGATCTCGCTGAAAGACGAACACCTGAGGAAGATGTTAGACATAATCTAAGAATACTTACGTCGTTAGGCAAAACTTTTTTTGTCAGAGGCAATCATGATTATCACTTTGGAATGGATCACCTAACAGCTATTTTAGATGAGTTTAATGTCAAACAACTGAACAATGAAGTCATTGAAATAGATGGTAAGTGGTCAGTTATAGGAGTTGAAGATTTCGGAACGGGGCATGCGCTTTTGGAGACCCTTTATTTAACGTCAAAACCAGCTATTTTAATAAGTCATAACCCTGAAATTGCTAAAGCATTAGAAGACGATAGCCATTCTATATGTGCTATGTTGTCAGGGCATACCCACGGAGGTCAAATAAGATTAAGTTGGTTAGCTCTAGGGGAAAAAGGCGGCTGGAAAAAGAAGAATCAATTACCTGTTTTTATTAGTAATGGGTTTGGAACGAGACATGTACCCCTGAGGTTAGGAGCGCCCCCACAAGTGCATATCATGACGATAGCAGGTCGAAAAAATTAAAAATGAACGTAGTAGCGTACGATCGATTCCTATCTTATCCATATACTATTAAAGCCTACAAAGCGGAAGGTGAAAAATGTGACACAGGCTGAAGGGAAATATACTATTAAAGCTGTCTCAAACATGCTTAGTGTTCAACCTGGTACATTGAGGGCATGGGAAAGACGTTATAACATTATGAAGCCTTATCGGAATGAGGTTGGTCATCGATTGTATACGGATGAGCAACTGACGATTTTAAAATGGCTTGTAAATAAGGTTAATGAAGGCTTTACCATAGGACAGGCTGTGGATTTGTTTAGTAAAAATAATATGGTAAACCTAGCTGACGTTAATGCATTAAACAGGACGCAAATGCAGAAGATTAAACAGGATCTTCTTATAGCACTTTTAGCTTTTGACGAAACAAAAGCGAATGAGCTGTTGGATCATGCATTTAATGTTTTCAGTATGGAGAAGGTGGTTATAACTATATTAGGGGACATGCTAATGAACTTAGAAGAAAAGTTTGAAAATAACGAGATTACAGCTGCTCATAACTATTATGTCACCTCTTATATGAGAACAAGGATAGGAATGGTTTTGCACCATTTACCGACAAACAGCCTATTACCGAAAGTATTATGTGTATGTGCTCCAAATGAAAAAAACGAGCTCGATTTATTAATATTTGCATTCTTTCTTCGTAGGAGAGGATATGAAACCATTTTTATAGGTACTGGCATTTCTAAAGCAGATGTTATACAGATAGTTGGAGAGATCACGCCTAAAATGATCATTATTTGTTGCACGATGGACGAACATCTCGTTACAACACTTAAGCATACAGATGAGTTAAATTATAATTTCCCTGACCTTTTAATAGGACTTAAGGGTCCTGCTTTAAAACAGTTATCAGCAGATGATCACAACGCCTACGAATCATACTTAGTTGGGGAAACAGAAGAACAGTGGTTAACTTGGTTAAGACGTTATTCGTAAAGGATAGGAATGGAATTTAGGCATAACACCGAACCTTTTTAGTGATAAAATCATAATTTACATTAAACACTAAAGGTAAGTAAAGGTACTCTTCTTTATATGCCGGAATAAAAGAGGGAGGAATATCCATGCGCCTCGAACGACTGGCTTATGATAAAATGAAAATTTCTTTATCATATGAAGATCTTGAACAAAGGGGAATTTCCACTGATAAGGCTTGGTCTGACGTCCCTGTAATAGATGAGTTATTCCAAGAAATGATCACGGAAGCCAGTGAGGAATTAAATTTCGAGCCTGAGGGACCAGTGGTAGTAGAAGTATTTTCTATACCGTCTCAAGGACTTGTCATTATTGTAACTAAAACAGAAGATGTATTTGATGATGCAGATTTGCCATTTATGCAATGGGAGGCACTTGAAACTAAAACACATGACGCAAAATTATTTAAGTTTAATGAATTTGAAGACGTGATTCAATTGTGTCAAACATTGAATACACAAAATATTCAAGGAGGAAAGTTATTCCATTACCGTCAAACCTATTACTTAGCTTTTGGTGATAAAGAACTTCCTGCGGCGAGAGAAAAAACAATTTATGCCATTTGTTGTGAGTTTGGAGAACCTGCCAATTTATCGGTTCATAAACTAAACGATTACGGTAAAATCATTGTCCCATCTCAAGCCATTAAGCGTATAACTAACTATTTTTCTTAAGAAGCCTATGGATACAAGGCTTCTTATTTTTGTTTATAAATGAATGTCATAATACAATGTCAAGGTTCAATATAAGATTAGAAAGTACGAATGAACGAGTCATGATTGCAATGAAGGATTGGAACGAAAGGAAGCTGGTGACTATTGTGGGAGAAGCGACGTTCATTTAAAATAATGTTTTATTGCCTATCAAAAGTGAACAGGCTCCTTGGCTGGATTTAATAGGATATCTGATTTAGAATAAGATTAGGTAACTGGATCCCTTTCTACACTAAAGGGGATCTTTTTGATTGAATGAGGTGATGATAAAATGGTAAAAAAGGAAGATGTTTTAATTGTAGGAGCAGGTCCGTGCGGTCTATCAGCAGCCATTGAATTACAAAACATAGGCTACAACCCTCTTATTATTGAGAGAGGAAATATTGTTCATTCTCTCTTTAAATATCCTACTCATCAACAGTTTTTTAGTTCGAGTGATAAATTAGCTATCGGTGGCATTCCTTTTTACAGCACAGAAAGAAAACCAAAAAGGAACGAAGCCCTAGTTTATTATCGTGAGGTCGTAAAAGAGAAAGATTTGCGGATAAAAGCATTTGAAGAAGTACTTTCAGTGGGAACGGAAAGATCTGGTGAATTTATCGTAGAAACAAAGCGAAAAACTGGGGAAAAGTTAACGTACTTAGCTAAACATATCGTTATAGCCACTGGTTATTATGATTCGCCTAATTTTATGAACATTCCGGGAGAAGACTTACCACATGTTTATCATTACTTCCATGAAGCTCATACGTTTTTTAACCAAAAAGTGGTAGTAATCGGCGGAAAAAATTCCGCAGTTGATGCAGCATTGGAATTGGAAAAAGCAGGCGCTGAAGTGACGGTCGTTTACCGAGGAGAGGACTATTCACAAAGTATCAAACCATGGATACTTCCAGAATTTGATGGGCTAGTAAAAAAGAATGTGATAAAGATGCATTTTAATACACTTGTGTGTGAGATTTTACCGAATAAGGTGGTTGTAGAGAAAAACGGGGAAAGAGAACATGTAGATGCTGATTTTGTATTCGCTATGACAGGTTACCATCCCGATCATTCTTTTATTGAAGGAATGGGTGTTAAAATAGATAGGAATTCTGGCAGACCGACATTCGATAAGGAAACAATGGAAACGAATATTGAAAACATTTATATTGCTGGCGTCATTGCGGCAGGAAATAATGCTAATGAAATTTTTATCGAAAATGGGCGAGAGCACGGTAAATTAATTGCCCACAGTATTGCATCTAAATAATAGGTGTCCTATAATGCGAACCTTCAATCAGGACATTAGCGTCCGTTATCTCACACTAAAATAGATTTGGCTAGGTACTCTATTTTGAAACCGAGAGATTTACGGCCGCTTATCTCTGATAAAATAGTGAAGCTTATATGCATGAGAGCTTCCTCACCTATGTGGTGGAAGCTCTCTCACTTTTTATTAAAGGGTGTTTCTGTTGTCTAAATTACCGTTGAAAAATTTCCTGTAACTTCAGAAGGTCTGATGTTTCTTCAAGAGCTGCCATTAACTTAATACGTGTTTTTTGGCCGTTTAATCCATTAGTAAAGATAACACCAATATTTTTAAGTTGCCTGCCCCCTCCATCATAACTATAAGTGTCCTGAACAATACCATTAAAGCACCTTGATACGAGTACAACAGGGATACCTTTCGTTACCAATTTCTCAATGGGTGCTACCGTTTCAGGTGGCATATTGCCTTGCCCCAAAGCCTCAATAACTAGCCCATCCATATTAATATGGCAGACTGCTTCCAAGATCTCTTTCTCCATTCCTGCCACGGCTTTAATAAGTAGGACTTTTTTCGTTAAAGAGGTTAAGTGGAATTTCTCCTGTACTATTGGCGCATGGTGGAAATGAATGTCACGTTTAGTCACGATACCAATTGGCCCATACTGAGGGCTTTGAAAGGTTGCGATATTACTCGTGTGCGTTTTAGTCGCATTTTTAGCTGTGTGAATCTCATCGTTTAAGACGACTAATACGCCTTTATTATGAGCAGTCTCGCTCATAGCAGTTCTCACAGCGGATAGTAAATTAGGTGGACCATCAGAACCGAGTTCATTGCTAGAACGCATAGCCCCTGTTACAACAACTGGACACGTGCATTTTAACACGAGATCAAGTAAATAAGCTGTTTCTTCAAGAGTATCCGTACCATGTGTGACAACGACACCACTATAATGATGATTAGCTACTTCTTGATCAATAAAATGTGCTAAAGACATCATTAAATCGATAGTCATGTGAGGGGAAGGCACATTAAGAAAATCTTCGCTCTTAATCTCCACACCTTGTAAGCTGTCAATCGGAAGAGCTAGAGGGTTAGCGCTGGTCGGTCTAACTTCCCCAGTATTTTTATCTTCACTCATGGCAATCGTTCCACCCGTATGTACAATTAATATTTTTTTCATATTCTTTCTCCTTTTTTTCTGTCGTATATTGAAAATTGTTCAACTGTTTTCTAATATAGTACATATCACCAACTAATGCTAATGGTGTGAGTTCACCGAAAGGACACCGACCCGATGATTTCAATTATAACGGTGGCTATTACACCCGCTGTAGCCCTTTTGACATTTTTTTATTTAAAAGACGAATTTGAACAAGAACCGATCATAATGGTAGTTAGAAGCTTTATATTTGGTGCTCTACTCGTTTTTCCTGTGATGTTCATTCAATTTGCGATTCAGCATGAAACAGACATAGTTTCACCTTTCGTACTGAGTTTTTTTCAAGCGTCATTCATTGAAGAATTTTTAAAGTGGTTTATCGTTCTTATAACTATATTCTATCATGTTCATTTTAATCAGCGTTACGATGGGATTGTGTATGCGACTGCAGTGGCGCTTGGCTTTGCATCCGTTGAAAATGTGTTGTACTTGCTTGCTAATGGGGTCGATATGGCTTTTTTTAGAGCTATATTTCCTGTAACAAGTCACGCTCTGTTTGGAGTGGTTATGGGGTTCTATTTCGGAAAGGCAAAATTTAATAAAGGTAAAAGATATCGTTATTTATTTCTTGCTTTCTTTTTCCCATACTTGTTACACAGCTTATATAATTTAATACTCGTGCTTTTCAATGCGTGGATGTATGTACTAATTCCTTTTATGATCGTTCTATGGATAGTCGCATTAAGGCATATTAAAAAAGCTAATCGATTACAAGCACTTCATCATGTAAAACGAGAAATAAGTTAGTTTATAGTGAAATGTTGAATATGGATAAAGATTCGTTGTATAGTAAACTGCAACAGGTTTGATATTTTGGTCAATAAGGAGTGGTCTATTTGCCTGAAATAAGTCATCGGTATAAAATTGTCATTCGCTGTGAACAGTGTGGAGAAAAATATATTCTCCGAGGACGTCCAAATGAAATGGGAGGATTCGACACTGGTTTTAAACGTTGTATTTGCGGTAATGAGTCGCAATTTGATATGGATGTTTCGCCGGAATAGGGACGTTTCATCCTTAATTAATGAACGAAATAAACGAAAATTAAGCATTGTCTGAGCTGCACCTTAGTAGAGGTGCAGTTTTGTGTTTAATAATACGAAAGATAATACCTGGACTAAAGCTATTTAAAAAGACAGTACATTTCATAGTGCATTAAGATAAATTGGCCGAGTTTTTAAGTCACTTTCTTTAATAAGATGTGAGACCTCTTGTAGCTAGTGATTGTTTTTATGGAATAAATATAATGCTTTGGATAAAACTAAGCTTATTCACATGTCTCTCAATCAGACAGCCAGACTAAAGGAGGATCTCTATGAAACAAAACTATACTAAGCTTTCGGTTATAAAGTTGATAATATTGATGCTTTTTTGCCTGATGAGCTTTACGACTCATCAAAGTGCCGAAGCATTTTCAGGACAAGTTGTGCAACGAGGGGCAACTGGCGATGATGTAGTGGAGCTTCAAGCGAGAATGCAGTATAACGGGTATTACAACGGAACAATTGATGGCGTGTTTGGATGGCAGACATATTGGTCTGTTAAAGAGTTTCAAAAGCAATTTGGACTGGAAGTAGTCGATGGTGTAGTTGGAGAAAAAACAAAAGCAATGCTCGAACGTGCTACGAAATTTGATAAGGAATTTGTTCATCAAAATCTTAGAGAAGGAAGAAAATTTACGTATTATGGGGGTGTAGATAAAAATATTCAACGTGGACCTAAAGGTAGCAAGGGGCAACAACCAAAAGAACAACCGAAAGAACAGCCGAAAGAAGATGGTGTAGCCAAACAGGAAGAACAAAAACAACCTCAAGAGGAAGCGCCGGCTCCTAAAGAAGAACAGCCCCCTCCAGCGGAAGAAAGACCAGCAGAAGAGGAACCTGAAGCACCAGCAGAAGAACCCTCTCCTGAGGAACAGGAACCTGCTGAAGAACCAACACCAGCAGCCCCTGAGCCGCCAGAAGTAGAAGAGGATCCAGCAGAAGAAGCCCCTCCTGAGGTGGATCCAGAAGAAGAGATCGTGACTCCTGAAGAAGAAGAACCGGAAGCGCAAGATGATGACATGAATATTGAGAAAGCTATGAATGTTCCAGAAGGGTTTTCGGATAATGATATTCAACTAATGGCTCAGGCTGTATATGGGGAGGCTCGAGGAGAACCATATGAAGGACAAGTTGCAGTGGCAGCAGTTATATTAAATCGCATTGAAAGTCCGATCTTTCCTAATACTGTATCTGATGTCATATTTGAGCCATTGGCATTCACGGCTGTAGCAGATGGACAAATATGGATGGAACCTGATGATCGGGCAAGGAAGGCTGTACTGGATGCTATTAACGGCCAAGACCCATCAGGCAATGCGATTTATTATTTTAACCCACAAACAGCAACGAATAAATGGATTTGGTCCCGCCCACAAATTAAACAAATAGGTAAACACATTTTCTGTGAATAATCTTTGGAGGTGAAGCTAATGGCACGTAATATCATTATCGCTATACTAGTTGTAGTTGTTGTAGGTGCAGGTTTTTGGGGTTATAGAGAACATGAGGAGAAAAATGCGATTTTAAATCATACTGAGAACACTTATCAACGAGCTTTTCATGATTTGACGTATCAGATTGATTTGTTGCACGATGAAATTGGGTCCACATTAGCCATGAATTCTACAGAAAAGCTTTCACCATCGTTAGCGGAAGTGTGGAGAGTAAGCTCGCAAGCTCAAAATGATCTAGGGCAATTGCCTTTAGGGTTAATGCCTTTTAGTAAAACCGAGGAGTTTTTAAAAAAAGTTGGTGATTTCTCCTATCAGCATTCTATCAGGAATCAAGATCACGAGCCTCTAACAGATGAAAACTATGATGATCTAAAAACTCTCTATGGTCAAGCGGCAGATATACAAAACGAATTAAGAAGTGTTCAATCATTAGTTTTAAAAGATCATTTAAGATGGATGGATGCTGAGATGGCCATGAAAGCAGGAGAAGAGCCTTTAAATAACGCCATAGTAAATGGCTTTAAGATTATTGATGATAAGGTATCCGGATTTTCAGAAGTGAATTTTGACTCTGAAACAGAGCATGTAGCTGGAAATGATGAAAAAATATATGAGCGAGTCAAAAATGAGGAGACGATTAGCCAACAAGAAGCGCAAGAGGTTGCTAAAAAATTCTTAGGGCGATCTAGGTTAGACGATGTGAAAGTAACAGAAACCGGAGAAGGTTTAGATTATGAAGCATATAGCTTAACGATAGCAGACAAGAAGCATAATACGAATATAACAATGGATATTACTAAAAATGGTGGCCATCCAGTATGGATGTTGAACGAAAGAGATATTGATAAAGATGTCTTAAGCTTGAGTGAGGCAGCTGATAACGCTAAAAGCTTTCTAGACACTAACGACTATGATAACATGCAATTGGTTGATAGTAAGCAATATGATAACGTGGGAGTCTTTCAGTTCGTATTTGTGGACGACAAGATTCGAATTTATCCAGATGAAGTGGTGGTAGAAGTAGCCTTGGATGAAGGGGATGTTATCGGGTTTGAAAATTTCTCCTATTTAGCAAACCATAAAGATGATCGTGATTTTAACTTAGAATTGACAAAAGAAGAAGCTGAGGAAAAAGCAAATGGCAATCTCGATATTAAGGAGCATCATGTGGCAGTGATTGAAAACCAGGCTGGGGAGGAAGTGACATGTCACGAATTTTATGGAACAATTGATAATGATACATTTCGTATCTTTATCAATGCAGAAACGGGCAGTGAAGAACAAGTAGAAAAACTTCCTAACCCTGAACCTGTCTATCACTAAAATTTATGAACGAAGAGCCTTGACGAGGCCCTTCGTTCTTTTCATAATAAGAAGAAGGATATTGCGTCATGCATATCGAATGAAAAATATAAACTTTACAATGTGGTTTATTAGGAGGGTCACTTTGATCAAAGTTGGCGAAACAATTTATTTAGAATTAAAAGAAGATGAAGGGGAAACGAAGAGGCTAAGAAGTAAAATTCTTGATATTGAAGATGGCCGCTTATTCATTGATTTTCCAGTAGATGAAGTGAATTCTAAGCCACGCTATTTCTTAGAAGGTACCCAATTCAGAGCAATTTTCCTTGGTGCAAACCATGTTGTTTATTTATTTGAAACAGAAGTGTTAGGAAAAGCTGAAAGAAAAGTGCCAATGCTTGTCATAAAAGATCCTGGTCAAGAACAGTATATAAAAATTCAAAGGCGGGAGTATGTGAGAGTAGACTCAAATGTAGATTGTGCAGTTTATTCGCCCGATAATCGTTTCGAGCCATTTACTACAGTAACATCTGATTTAAGCGGAGGGGGTATGGCACTCGTGTTACCATCCTCTCATGAATTAAGTCCAGACGATCATCTAAAAACGTGGATAGCGCTCGGTTATCAATCAGGAGAAACACATTTTATTGCTGTAAAAGCAAAGTTTATAAGGGCGTATAAAGAACAAGAGCGAGAGATTGGTTCTTTTCAATTTTTGGAAATAGATGAAAGCGACCGTCAAAAGATTGTTCGTTTTTGCTTTGAACAGCAATTGGAGCTAAAGCGTCGGGAAAAACTGTCATAAATAGAGTCTGTTAGTGATTCGTTAACAGTGACTATTATTAAAATAGTGTAAAATGTGATAAAGGGTGTAAACGACTTCGACTATACATCTTAATACAAAAGTACTATTTACTAGACGTTGCTATATAATAAATGATCGTTAAAAAATAGACCGTTACAGCATAAATATGATAACATGGGGAGTATATCCACATTATTTCATAGTTATTTTAGAAAGGGTTGCAGCATGAATACTCAAATGAATATCGCAATAGATGGACCAGCAGGGGCTGGTAAAAGTACTGTCGCTAAGTTGCTTGCTGAGAAATTGGGATTCGTTTATATAGATACTGGCGCCATGTACCGTGCATTAACTTGGAAGGCGATCAAGGAGAATGTGGACGTCAATGACGAGAAAGTGTTACATCAACTTCTAAAAGAGTGTGATATAGCACTTGTTAATGATTCTGGTCATTCGCTCGTAAAATTAAACGGACAAGATGTAACTGAAGAGATCCGAAATGCGTCAGTTACAAACAATGTTTCTTATGTAGCTAAGCATCCGCTCATCCGGAAGGAAATGGTAACAAAGCAACAATTGTTAGCTGCCAATGGCGGGACCGTGATGGATGGAAGAGATATTGGTACTGCTGTTCTGCCTGAAGCAAATGTGAAGATATTCCTCACTGCTTCTGTGGAAGAAAGAGCAAAGCGACGGCATGAGGAAAATATTTCGAAAGGCATGTCTTCTGACTTCGTGAAATTGAAAGAGGATATCGCTAAAAGAGATCAAATAGATTCAGAACGAGATGTAGCACCATTAAAGCAAGCTGAAGATGCTATTGTGCTTGATTCAACTTCGATGTCGATCGAAGAAGTTGTAGAAAATATATATGGCGTTATTGTTGAAAGGGATGGGACCGTTGAGCACTAAATTGTTTTCATTTGGTCAATTTCTATGTAGAGTATTTTTCCGTATTTTTTATCGGGTTGAACTAATTGGTAAAGAGAACATTCCTGTTGACGATGGCGTGTTGCTTTGTAGCAATCATATACATAACTTGGATCCTCCATTAGTCGGCTGTTTTTTAAAGAGAAAGACAAGATTTATGGCTAAAGCCGAATTATTTGAGGCACCCATTCTTAAAACGCTACTTCCGAAACTGGGGACATTTCCAATTCGTAGAGGGATGAGTGATCGTCAAGCGTTAAGAACAGGGTTAAAATTATTAAGTGATTCCGAATTAATCGGTGTTTTTCCAGAAGGAACTCGCAGTAAAACTGGCACATTGGGCAAAGGTTTGACAGGGGTTGGATTTTTCGCCCTTCGATCTAAGGCTGCTGTTGTTCCATGTGCTGTTATTGGTACTTATAAACCCTTTTCGAAATTGAAACTTGTATATGGTCAACCGATTGATATGACGACTTTAAGAAATGAAAAAGCATCCGCAGAGCAAGCAACTGAGCAAATAATGGCAAGTATTCAACAGCTTCTTGATACGCATAAAACGCACTAACTGAAATTAGGTAATATCTTTCACTTATAGTGAAGGATAAGCATAAATACTTAGCATTTATGGATCCGGTGATTAGTGCCGGTACTTAGGGAGGTTAATGGCATGGTAGAAGAGATGAATAACGAAATGGCCGAATTCAAATCCTTGTCAGTAGGAGATTTGACAAAAGGAACAGTGGCAAAGGTTGAGGACAAACAAGCTTTCGTAAATGTTGGCTATAAAATGGACGGTGTATTACCAATTAGTGAACTGTCTAGTCTTCACGTCGAAAAAGTTGACGATGTTTTAAAAGAAGGGGAAGAGCATGAGTTCAAAGTAATTAAATTAACGGAAGAAGAGCTAGTGCTTTCTAAAAAAGCAGTCGTCGCTGAAAAGGCTTGGGATGATATTGAGAAGAAACTTGAATCGGGTGATACATTTGAGGCTGAAGTGGCTGATGTAGTAAAAGGCGGTCTCGTGGTTGATGTTGGTGTTAGAGGCTTTATACCTGCCTCATTAGTTGAACGTCATTATGTAGAAGACTTTGCTGACTACAAAGGTAAAATGCTCCGCCTTAAGGTAGTGGAAATGGACCGCGAGAAAAACAAACTGATTTTATCTCAGCGGGCCGTATTAGATGAGGAAGTAAATGAGAAGAAAAAAGAAACACTTTCTTCAGTGAATGAGGGTGAAATCATAGAAGGGACTGTGCAACGCTTGACGAGCTTTGGGGCATTTGTTGACATAGGTGGTGTAGATGGCCTTGTTCATATTTCACAGATGGCTCACCATCACGTTGAACAGCCTTCTGATGTAGTGAGTGAAGGAGATACAGTTAAAGTAAAAGTGTTAGGTGTAGATCCGGACAATGAACGTATTTCACTCTCTATTAAAGATACACTCCCGGGACCTTGGGAACTGTTGGAAGGGCAAATTCAACCAGGTCAAGTTATTAAAGGGACAGTAAGGCGATTAGTGTCATTTGGTGCTTTTATAGAAGTGGCGCCTGGTGTAGAAGGCCTTGTTCATATTTCACAGATTGCTAATAGACATATTGGAACACCAGGGGAAGTTTTAAAAGAAAATGAAGAGGTTTCAGCCAAGGTGTTGGATGTAAATACTAAAGATAAACGGATTTCGTTAAGCATACGTGCATTAGAAGAGGAAAAGGAAGCGAAAGCCGAAAATGAGGTAAAGCAAGAATACGAGAAAGATGATGATCACGGTGGTTTCTCATTAGGTGATGTCATTGGTGATCAACTAAAAAAATACAAAAACTAATAATGGTGAGTTTAATACTTGAAAGTAAAGGGTGAGAATTTGAGCCGTGCAAAAAGAAAGATAGATCATATTGAATATGCCATGCAAGTTGGCCAAACTCGTGCTTCAGGACTAGATGATATTACCTTTCTCCATCGAAGCTTCCCTGACACGATCGTAAATCAAATCTCACTTTCTACAAAAGTTGGCGAACTTCAATTTAGTTCGCCTATTTATATCAATGCTATGACAGGCGGTGGCGGTCGAAAAACTGAAAAGATTAATCGTCAGCTAGCCCAAATTGCTAATGTTTTAAACATACCTATGGCTGTCGGATCACAAATGTCCGCTGTGAAAGATAAAAGTGAACAACCGTCATATAAAGTTGTAAGGCAGTACCATCCTCGTGGACTCGTCTTTGCTAATGTCGGTAGTGAAGCAACTGTAGACGAAGCTTTATTTTGTATAAGTATGCTTGAAGCAGATGCCTTGCAAATTCATATGAATGTCATACAAGAGCTCGTCATGCCTGAAGGTGACAGAGATTTCAAAGGAGCACTTAAACGAGTAGAGTCTATTATAAAAGCGATAGACATCCCAGTCATCGTTAAAGAAGTTGGGTTTGGAATGAGCAGAGAAACGGTGAAGCAGTTGTATAATATCGGGGCCTCTTATGTAGATGTTGGAGGATTTGGTGGAACTAATTTTTCTCTTATTGAAAATTCTAGACGCACTAGACAAATGAATTTTTTTGATCACTGGGGAATTCCTACAGCTGTCAGTGTTGCAGAAACAGCAGTTTATAATAATGATACTTTAGACTTAACTATTTTCGCGTCAGGAGGCATACAAAATGCACTTGATATCGCAAAGGTTATAGCGTTGGGAGCGAATGCAGCTGGATTGGCAGGCACAGTTCTAAAGTGGGTTAAAGACGATGGGGTCGACCGAACAATAGATAATTTAAATAGCTTGTTAACGGATTTAAAATTTATAATGGCTGCAGTAGGAGCTGAAACGATAACTGATTTAAAAAAATCCCCTATTATTATCTCAGGCGCCACAAGAGAGTGGCTAATCGAAAGAGGAATTGATACAACGGTCTTTGCGAACCGGGGATAATTAAAGAGAACGCATAACTTAGGGATAGATGGTGGCATCTATCCCTAGCCTTTTATGTAGAGCCTTGAGAGGCTTATCGCATGTCCATAAAGAACTAAGAACTCGCCAATTGGTGAGTTTATTTGTTTTATCCCAATCTTACAAGTAAAAGGACCTTCAATCGTTAAGTTGCTGAATAACTCATGGTGTATATTACTTTTTAAAGGTTTGCTATCTTTTATCCTATTAAATCCTCCTTAATGTATGAACCTGCATGATTCGGGTGAGAATGCTTATAAAAGAAGGAGGGAGCAAAAATGATAGAAGGTGCCATCTTTTTTTGGGTAATATGGCTGACTATAATATATAGCTTTTTTTTAATTGATAATAAAACGCGCCGTGCTCAACTGTTATTAGTGTGCTTTTTAACAATTATGTGCTCGTCTGTTACTTATTCTAGTTCAGTTATAGAATGGAATTTAGCTTGGGGCACTTTCTTGTTGGTTGGCTTGTATACTATGAGAAACCTTTCATTAGCTGGGAAACTAAAAGGCTATGTTATAAGCTTATTCATTGCCTATTTATTTTTTTCTATTCATAAAGCGGTGTATTTTGAGCCGGTGTGGTTGATTCTATCTCCGCAGTGGTCCATTATTGTACTAAGTTTAGTTGCATTGATTATTTTTCTGAATGACGTTTATTGTCGAGTGTTCAGTTTAACACTAGGGTTATTCCAAGGACTTATATTATCTTTTCTTTCTCAAATAATGGCTAATGGTCAAGAGGTTCAGGCCGTTATGACGAATAGTTTATTTTTCCTAGATGTGCTGACTGCATTAATGGTTCTTGTTGTGTTATGGTCTTATGCTGAGCAAATTACAAAGAAATTTAAGGGCCAGCTTATGGCAAGACAAAGGTCATATACCTCTTCTAAAACAAACGTGAATGTGTAAGGCGATTGACTACTACTAATAATAAGTTAAGTCGTTTGTTAAGCCAAAGTTTTTCACATAAAAAAATAATTGTTACGAACGGAAGGTTTCTTTCCGAACAAGTTACACGTATAATAAATAACGTATGAATTTTTGATATGAAAGTGAGGAAAATACGGTGCCAAAACCAGTATTAGCAATTGTTGGTCGACCAAATGTAGGAAAATCAACAATTTTTAACCGTATAGTAGGAGAAAGAGTATCTATCGTTGAAGATAGACCGGGTGTAACGAGAGACCGAATATATAGTTCGGCTGAATGGCTCACTCATGAATTTTTTATTATAGACACAGGTGGGATTGAAATAAGTGATGAACCTCTGTTAGATCAAATGAGGTATCAAGCTGAACTTGCTATCGAAGAAGCAGATGTGATCTGTTTTGTCGTCAATGGTAGAGAAGGCTTAACAAGTGCTGATGAAGAAGTAGGACAAATATTGCAGCGTTCTAAAAAGCCAGTTGTAGTGGCCGTAAATAAAATGGACGACCCTTCCATGCATGAGCAACTTTATGACTTTTATAGCCTTGGTATTGGGGATGTTTACCCTGTTTCTGGTTCTCACGGACTTGGACTAGGAGATTTATTGGATCAATTAGCCACTTATTTTCCTAAGCAGGAAGAGGACGTGTATGACGAAGATACTATACTAATGAGTTTAATTGGTCGCCCTAATGTGGGGAAATCTTCTTTAGTAAATGCTATTTTAGGCGAGGAAAGAGTTATTGTAAGTAATATACCTGGTACTACGAGAGATGCAATTGATACACCGTTTACGAAAGATGATCAAGATTATGTCGTGATCGATACAGCGGGGATGCGTAAACGAGGAAAGGTATATGAAGCGACAGAAAAATATAGCGTATTGAGAGCTTTAAAGGCGATTGAACGTTCAGATGTTGTTTTAGTCGTTATAAATGCAGAAGAAGGCATCATTGAACAAGATAAAAAGATTGCGGGCTATGCTCACGAAGCGGGAAGAGCGATCGTGATCGTCGTCAATAAATGGGATGCTGTAGAGAAAGACGACAAGACGATGAAAGAATTTGAAGAGAAAATCCGCAATGGCTTCCGTTTTCTTGATTACGCACCAGTCGTGTTTTTGTCAGCTAAAACGAAACGTAGACTACATAACCTTCTTCCGCTTGTTAACGAGGTTAGTGAGTCACATAATATGAGAGTCCAGACTCATGTTTTAAATGATGTTATTGTGGACGCAGTAACAATGAATCCAACACCTACTGACCATGGTGGTAAGAGATTAAGAATTAGTTACGCGACACAAGTATCTGTTGCGCCGCCGACAATCGTCTTATTCGTAAATGATCCTGAATTGTTACACTTTTCCTATAAACGCTATTTAGAAAATAAAATAAGAGAGGCTTTTACATTTGCTGGTACACCTGTTCATATCATTGCACGTAAGAAGAGTGACTAGCAGATTGGGGGATTAGTATGATTATAGTAGCGATTTTTATATCGTACCTCTTAGGAGCAATTAGCTTTAGTTATGTTATTGGCAAACAATTTAAGAAATTAGATATTCGTGACCATGGCAGTGGAAATGCAGGTGCTACCAATACCCTGAGGGTGATGGGCATTTTACCTGCTATTGCGGTTCTGATACTTGATTGTGCTAAAGGGATTGTCGCTGTATTTTTAGGGTGGTATTTAACAGGTGGAGACCCGGTTGCTGGTGCAGCTTCTGGACTAGCCTCAATAATAGGCCATAATTGGCCTGTGTATTATGGCTTTAGAGGGGGGAAAGGTGTCGCCACAACAATTGGTGTTCTTGCCTCACTAGTGTTTACATTAGCACTAACAACAGGGATTATTGCTATTATTTCTATTGTTATTACTCGGTTTGTGTCATTAGGATCCCTTATATTTGTAGTGGGGACCACACTTTCTACCGCTATTTTTTATCAACAGTTAGATTACCCGTTCGTTTACGTTTACTTTCTTATAATGATTTCACTTCTTTCTATTTGGCGACATCGTACAAACGTTAAACGATTAATAAATGGGACTGAAAGTAAAATTGGCGAGAAAATCACTGCTAACTAGAAGGAGGGGTAATGATGTCTACGATTGCTGTATTAGGTTCTGGTAGCTGGGGGACAGCTTTGTCACTCGTATTGGCAGATAATCAACATGATGTGAAGCTATGGGGACGTTCCAAAGAACAAATCGATACAATTAACAATGAAAGAAAAAATAGTCGTTATTTACCTGATGTGAGTTTACCAGAAAATATTATTGCATTCTCGCGTTTGGAAGAGGCGCTTGAAGGTGTGGATGCTGTCTTAATTGTCGTTCCTACTAAAGCGTTACGTGATGTTTTGAAATCGGTAAATGATTGCTTAAATCAGCCCGTATTAATTATTCATGCTAGTAAAGGGATTGAACCAGAAACACATCTGCGGATTTCGCAAATTATTGAAGAAGAAATTTTAGAAGAAAATCGTTCAGGTGTAGTAGCACTTTCTGGTCCAAGTCATGCCGAAGAAGTGTGCCTTAGACAACCTACGACTGTCACTGCATCTTCCAATGATATGCCGATGGCCGAAAAAGTACAAGACCTCTTTATGAATCGTCACTTCAGAGTGTACACTAACCCTGATTTGCTTGGCGTAGAAATTGGTGGAGCTCTCAAAAACATCATAGCTATTGGCACTGGGTTGACGAGCGGATTAGGGTTTGGTGATAACGCTAAAGCAGCTCTGATGACGAGAGGGCTGGCGGAAATTACTAGGCTTGGTTTAAAGCAAGGGGCTAGCCCTTTAACGTTCGCAGGCTTGTCAGGTTTAGGGGATCTTATTGTGACGTGTACAAGTGTACATAGTAGAAACTGGCGTGCAGGACATATGCTTGGTAAAGGGAAATCAGTGGATGAAGTTGAAAGGGAAATGGGAATGGTTGTTGAAGGTATTCGAACGACAAAAGCAGCCTTCCAATTGGCGGAACAATTAGGGGTGGATATGCCTATTACAACAGAATTGTACAAGGTACTTTTCCACGGAAAACCAGTAGAAGAAGCCGTTTCTGAACTTATGGGAAGAGTTAAAAAGCATGAAGTAGAAGATTTAAATCTTGGTGATGGAGATCCATTGAACGAGTTAGAGCCCTAAATGCGTCGTTTAGTTATAAGTACCTTCACTCATTTTAATCTCATGCATAAGATAACACATACGAGCATGAGGAGGGAAATGGCGTGCAAGGAAACAATAATGGGTCGTTCTTTGATCAACTAGAGAAGAAGACCAATGTGAAACATCAAGATTTGTTTCAGTTGGCTCAGTCAGTGAATAAGACAGATTTATCTAATGAAGAAAATGTGAGACAACTTATTCATCAAGTTGCTAAATTAGCTAATGTATCTGTCTCAAAAGAAAAAGAAGATGAACTCGTAAAAGCAATTACGTCAAATAAGGTGCCTATGGATTTCGGTTCATTGGCTAAAATGTTTCAAAAACCTAAATGAATTTAGGCTTTCGTATCAGTCATGTAAGAGCGTTTCTGAATAAATATATTACAGACAGATGCATGGCTGTCATAGTTGTAGCACTTTAAACAGGCAGTGTTTAGTCATATTAGGCTGAAGAGAGAGCCCCTTATCTTCAGTCTTTTTTATGTTTAGAATGTAATAAAGCCAATGATAGGAGCTAGCCTTACATATAGCATTTACAAAGATAGGAGATTAAAGAATTTAGCTGTGATATCCATGCATTGGATGTACGATTATGCTATAATAAATCAGGATTTTATCACAGATAAAATCGGCCGTAAAACTCCCTGCTCGAGGAGAGCACCATCTATTTAGGTGGGAGGTAACGGTCGGTAATGTCCTGATTCACTCAACTAGCAATCAATGGAAGAAGAACGTAAACACCCACTGATATGAGATGATCTTAGAGTGAATAAGTGTGACGTTTATATCAATATGTTTTGCTTATGAAGGAGACATGATAGACAAGCATTTAAAATGACTAGACGGGGGAGACAAAATGTTTGAGGATGGCTTAGTTAAAATGTGGGTTTCATTTATAGGAATGGGGTTAATGTTTTTCTCTGTAATATTGACAATTTTCACAAAAGAAAAATTGTCTGGGGTTTTAAGATATATTTTATTAACAATAAGTTTTATTAGTATAATAATAGCAGGCCTAATCATGTTACTTGTTGTTTTTACTGGACCGGTGCCCGAATAATTAAATTTGACTAATATAAGGTAGTGATTGTGTTGTTATCTACTAAGCATATAAGCCTTCTGTTTTTACCACTTTTATTAGTAGGATGTCTTTATCCAGATGAACAAAGAAAAGAAAATCAAATGCCATATGAAGATCAATTGCAGTCTGTACAACATGCAGTCACACAATATCGTGAAGATACTGGTGTATTACCTATTAAAACGAGAGAAGCAGATACACCTATATTTAAGAAATATCCAGTGGATTTTTCACAGCTCATGCCGTCTTATTTGCAAGCGCCTCCTGGAAATTCATTCGAGAATGGTGGTATTTATCAGTATGTTATTGTGGATCCTGAAGAAACAGCTGAAGTGAAGTTGATCGATCTTAGAAACGTGAGGGCGATTCAAGACTTAGAAAGAAAGATCTTTCAGTATCGAAGTGAACATAGTTTCGCCCCGATTGAGATGGTGATAGGTAATGAATTACTTCAACTTGATCACGAAAAATTAAATTATGATGAAGCCCCTGTGGTGGAGAGTCCTTTTCATCCGAGTCATAGACTTCCTCTTTATTTGCAAACAGATGGGACTGTTGTGATTGATTATTCTCTTGATATTAAGCATTACGTTGAAGAGTATGGTTTAGGGGAATTTGAAGAAGGGGACGATTTAAGATGGCTACTTGTAGCACATTCCCCTTTTGTACCAGTATATTCAATCCCACAAACGATGGAAAATGGTGAAGTCATTTTTATCACAGATTAGCGTCCTTAATTAAAAGGCTCAACAAAATAGGTTGGAGAGGTAAAAATACGCGGGAACTAGCGGACGCTAATGTCCTGATTAACTCAACTAACAATCAGTTGGAGAAGAACCAAAACACCCACTGATTGAAGGTTCGTTTTATAGAAGAATAGGTTTATGGTGATCTGAGCATTTTCAACTGTTAGTGATAGTTAGCAGTTGAAAATGTTTTTTTATGGTTTAAATAACATGACTAATTGATTTGGTACAAAGCTATAGCTTAGTAAACTTTAGTAGTTATCTTTGTTAGACGATGGTGTTCGTAGTCACAAGTTAGAAAAGGTCAGTGAGAAAGTAAAAGACGTTGTTAATGGCTGGTACAAAAGAGAGAAAAACTAACTACTATTTTTGACGTTCTAATTTATTCGAGGAAGGCATAAATATCCAAGGAGACGAGATAGTTTTCTATTCAACTTGAAATCTTTGAATAACCTTGTCATAAACGTTGGACAACATCATAGAGTAATAGAGACTATGATTTCAACTTCAATTATGTAAGTAGTGGAATGAGTTTACCTAGAATTTGAGCAGGAGGCGATTTTGTGGAAAAGGTGGATATCTTTAAAGATATTGCAGAACGGACAGGTGGTGACATTTATCTCGGTGTTGTCGGCTCCGTGAGAACGGGGAAATCAACGTTTATTAAGAAATTTATGGAATTGGCTGTCATACCGAATATTGAGTCGGAAGCGGATCGGGCAAGAGCTCAAGATGAACTGCCTCAAAGTGCTGCTGGTAAGCAAATTATGACAACAGAACCTAAATTTGTCCCTAACCAAGCCGTTTCGATTCATGTGGATGAAGGGTTAGATGTGAATATACGTGTTGTAGATTGTGTGGGTTATGCAGTAGCAGGAGCTAAAGGCTATGAAGATGAAAATGGTCCGAGAATGATTCAAACCCCTTGGTATGAAGAAGCTATTCCATTTCAAGAAGCAGCCGAAATTGGGACACGAAAAGTTATTCAAGACCATTCCACACTAGGTGTTGTCATTACAACGGATGGTTCTATTGGGGAAATTCCACGAACGGATTATGTTGAACCTGAAGAGCGTGTTATAGACGAATTAAAAGAAGTAGGTAAACCTTTTATTGTGATTGTTAATTCCATTCATCCCACGAATCCACAAACTGAAGGGTTGAGGTCTCAATTAGAAGAAAATCATGATGTTCCTGTCCTCTCAATGAATATAGAAAGTATGACTGAGCATGATATTCACACAGTGATGAGAGAAGTTTTATTTGAATTTCCAGTTCATGAAGTGAATGTTAATTTGCCAAGCTGGGTCATGGTATTAAAAGAGCAACATTGGTTAAGAGAGAATTATGAAACATCGGTACGCGAAACTGTGAAAGACATTAAACGCCTGAGAGATGTTGATCGTGTTGTAGGCCAATTTTATAATTACGATTTTATAGAAAAAGCAACACTGTCTGGCATAGAGATGGGTCAAGGAGTGGCAGAAATAGACCTGAGAGCTCCTGATGATTTATATGATCAAATTTTAATGGAAGTAGTAGGAACAGAAATTAGAGGGAAAGATCACCTACTTGAGCTTATGCAAGATTTAGCGCATGCGAAATCTGAATATGATCAAGTAGCAGATGCCCTCACAATGGTTAGACAAACTGGCTATGGAATTGCAGCTCCTACTATACAGGATATGAGCTTGGATGAGCCTGAAATCATAAGGCAGGGGTCAAGGTTTGGGGTTCGTTTAAAGGCTGTGGCGCCTTCTATTCATATGATCAAAGTTGATGTAGAATCAGAATTTGCTCCAATTATAGGTACTGAGAAGCAGAGTGAAGAACTTGTACGGTATCTAATGCAAGATTTTGAAGAAAACCCCTTATCAATTTGGAATTCAGATATATTTGGAAGGTCCCTAAATTCCATTGTCAGAGAAGGGATTTCAGCTAAACTTTCTCTTATGCCGGAGAATGCAAGGTATAAGTTAAAAGAAACACTAGAAAGGATAATAAATGAAGGATCTGGCGGACTTATAGCAATTATTTTATAACCCTTCTCTTTGGAGGGTTATTTTTCTATTTACGTACAACTCGAATGTGTAAGAATTTTCAGAAATTCATTACATGAGTCATTTTATAGGTCTATTTTATGATGAAATTGTCTCATATTATTAAGCATTAAAAATGACGTTAACAAAAATTTATCCTTCAATTTTTAAATATGACGTGTGAAAGTTAAGTCAAAACACTGGGTTTTATTGCTAACTAACAACACAAAAAAAAGATGGTATATTTATCCATAAAATGTCATTAGATTTACTTTTTACTGGACTTTTAGGTGAAAAAGTAATAAAAATGCTAAGAAATACGCAAAAAATGTTGAATTATTAAGCTTTATCGTTTAACATAAGCCTTGTTATCCCATGAATTACTGGGGTAGACGTATAAAACGCTTATGATTGTGCAACAAAAGGAATAACACAACTATAAGTTTGGGAGGAGGTGAATAGTATGAATAAGACAGAACTTATCAATGCAGTTGCTGAAAAAACGGATCTTTCTAAAAAAGATGCAACAAGTGCTGTTGATGCAGTTTTTGAAGTCATCACTGGTTCACTTCAAAAATCCGAGAAAGTACAACTTATTGGATTTGGTAATTTTGAAGTACGTGAGCGTGCGGCTCGTAAAGGCCGTAACCCACAAACAGGTGAAGAAATCGAAATCCCTGCAAGCAACGTGCCTGCATTTAAACCAGGTAAAGCCCTTAAAGATGCTGTAAAATAGTACATATAGGGCTTATATGAAAAAAATGCTCCACCAGTTTTACTGGCGGGAGCTTTTTTCATTTCTGTATCGTATTATTTTACATGTTACGTACTATTATTCAGTATAAAGATTACAGTTTTTAACTATTCACGATTCTATTAGTTGGTCGGGAGCGTTTTCTTGTTTTTATATAAATAATTATGCTAAAATTTCTACGACCCAATAGTTATAAATAGAAATGGAGGCTGTCCTACTTATGAGTAATGTGGATCATGCAAAAATTGAAGAAGCAATAACAATGATATTGGAAGCAATTGGCGAAAATCCTTCTAGAGAAGGTTTGATAGATACACCTAAACGTGTCGCACGAATGTATGAAGAAGTGTTCCAAGGTCTCTCACAAGATCCAAAGGAACACTTTAAAACAGTTTTTGGTGAAGACCATGAAGAGCTCGTTTTAGTGAAAGACATTCCTTTTTATTCTATGTGTGAGCATCACCTCGTACCTTTTTTCGGTAAAGCCCATATAGGATATATCCCAAAAGGAGGCAAGGTAACGGGTTTAAGTAAGCTTGCAAGGGCTGTAGAGGCCGTCACGAAACGACCGCAACTACAAGAAAGAATAACCTCTACAATTGCAGATGCCATCGTGGAAACTTTGACACCAAGAGGCGTGATTGTCGTAGTGGAAGCTGAGCACATGTGCATGACGATGCGAGGAGTGAAAAAGCCTGGCTCTAAAACCGTTACCTCTGCTGTGAGAGGAGCCTTTGAGCGTAATGATGCTGCGAGAGCAGAAGTATTATCTTTAATCAAAGAATAATTACCTTGATTTTAGAGCGCGGTGATCGCTGAACTACCTCAGTGTAGAAATAGTAAAAAGAGATTGTTATAGACATTACTTATGCGGGGGAATTAGTCGCAGTTTACTATTATTATGTGAATAAAAAAAAGGGGGGAGGAGATCCTATGACAGACAATAATGGCTATATTGTCATTAAAGCTGAGGAAGATGGTGTTAACGTCATTGGACTCACCAGGGGAACAGATACACGTTTCCATCATTCAGAAAAATTGGACAAAGATGAAATGATGATTGCACAATTTACAGAACATACATCAGCAATTAAAATTAGAGGTAAAGCGACGCTTCAAACAGCTCATGGTGATATTAGTAATCTAAAATAACTGTCGGGACACATAAGACGAACCTTCAATCAGGACATGAGCGTCCGTTATCTCTCTCCTAATAGACGTCGTTCTCCTCTCTATTTCGAGGCAGGAGTTTTACGGACGCTTATCTGTGATAAAAGTTTACATGGAAAATGCCATCACTTTAGAACTCGCCATATGGCGAGTTTTCTAAATTTTAAAAGCCTCTTTTAAACAGTGATTCATTAATGGGTGATTAATTCCTGCTTTAATGTTTTCCTCACGCTTTCAAGAGTGTTACGACAGGTGGACTTTTCTTAAAGGAATGTTTATTCGAGAGAAATAATTGTGATATACTAGACGTGGATGGGGTTAGATGACGATTTAGGATAAGACTTTGATGCTGGGGGATTTCTGATGACGGCATATGATGGCCACAACGAAGAATTAAACCTTGTGTTTGATAGTTTTTATAAAAGTGTTAAACACGCTTATTTAAATAAGTTTATTGAGAATCCAGTGATTGACCATGATCAAGCCAATATGCTGTTGATTATTCTTCAGAAAAAAAAATACTCTAAAAAATACATACATGATTGTATCTTAACGACCTTGTTTGTACAGGCTGCTCTGGATACTCATGAAAGAGTCGTTATACATGGCTTAGGACCTGAATCTTTAAAAACAAAAAATCAGCTCACTGTTTTAGCAGGTGATTTTTACAGTAGCTTGTACTATAATGTGCTATCTAAAAATGAAGATATAGCTTTGATTAGAGTGCTAGCAAAAGCCATACAACAAATAAATGAGTCAAAAATGAAAGTGTATCACTCAGAGAATAGAAGTGAGCATTTAAATTTAACTGACATAAAAGTGATACAAGCCTCTTTATTAAAAAATGTTGCTCACCTATTTCATTTGTCTCACTGGTCCCGAATCATTGAGGAGTTTTTCTTATTAAAGCTTTTATGCAGGGAAAAGGCGTCAATTATTGAACGTGGGCACTGCTCCAAAGAATCAATTTTTGGTGATTTTACTGATTCCTTCAGTAAAAAGCAAGTGTTAAGGCAATTAACTCACTTAATTAATGTGACGTGTGAGGGAATTGAAGAAGAAGCACGTGAAGAAAATGACATGACATGCTATGTAAAAGCAAGAATGTATGAGTTGATTAAAAGGTTTCAAATTGAAGAGCATTGTGTTGTGGAGGAAGGTTAGTTATGGGGAGAACAAAAGAAGAACGGGTACACGATGTATTTGAGAGCATTTCCAAAGAATATGACAGAATGAATGGTATTATTAGTTTTAAACAGCATAACACGTGGCGAAAAGATACAATGAAAAAAATGAATGTAGAAAAAGGGACAAGAGCCCTCGATATTTGCTGTGGAACCGCTGACTGGGCGATTACTCTTGCCGAAGCGGTGGGGGAAGAAGGCCAAGTCACAGGCGTTGATTTCAGTGAAAATATGCTTACAGTAGGTCGGGAGAAAGTTAGAAAGAATCATGTTCCTAATGTCACGTTAAAGTGGGGAAATGCGATGGAACTCCCTTTTGAAGATAATCATTTTGATTATGTCACCATCGGTTTCGGTTTAAGAAATGTTCCCGACTATTTACAAGTGTTACGTGAAATGCATCGTGTTGTTAAACCAGGTGGATTGGCTGTATGTTTAGAAACGTCGCAACCGACTATGCCGATATTTAAACAAGCATACTGGTTTTATTTCACGTATGTGATGCCCCTTTTTGGAAAAATATTTGCGAAAAGTTATGCAGAATATTCTTGGTTGCAAGAATCCAGTCGTCATTTTCCTGGAAAAAAAGAGTTGAAGCAACTTTTTTATGAGGCTGGTTTTACATCTGTTAAATATAAATCATATTCTGGAGGAGCGGTGGCGTCGCATTTTGCGACTAAGTAGGGGGGAATTTTAGTCAGTAATTATGTCAGTGGGTTTCATCGTACTCACTGCGATATTTTGCGAGTTTACAAGTGTAAACGTTTCTAAGTTAAGGGTTGCTGTAATAAGGGGATTCATCTTTCACTTAACGAGGCGTACTCACACACGTAACTGTCTCTAGGTGGATAGACAGCTACTGATCAGAATGACAGCATTTATAACTGAAATTGATATTAATAGTTTTTTACAAATAAGTAACTGAAGGCTTAAAAGTGGGGTTTTAGTATGAAAAAGTTAAAAATAATTTTAGAAATGATTAAATTTGAACATACTGTATTTGCATTACCATTTGCTTTCATCGGAGCTGTTTTAGGCAGCTTATTAATCGAAGGTAGGTGGCCTGAATTAACTGATTGGATTTGGATTACATTGGCGATGGTAGGGGCAAGAAGTGCTGCTATGTCTTTAAATAGATTAATTGATGCAAAAATTGATAAAGCAAATCCGAGGACAAAAGATAGAGCGATTCCCGCTGGCCTTTTATCAAGATTAGAAACGGTCATGTTTATTGTTGGCTCATTTGCATTACTATTTGTATCGGCTTTTCAATTAAACTTATTAGCCGTTTATCTTCTTCCACTAGCTGTTTTTTTCCTCGTGTTCTACTCATATACGAAACGATTTACTTGGCTGTGTCATATTTTCCTCGGTATTACTATCGGTCTTGCTCCGCTTGGAGGATGGGTAGGGGCTACTGGCACTTTAACGTGGGAAGCTATGATGCTTTTTATTGCAGTCGCTCTGTGGACAGCCGGTTTTGATGTCATTTATGCCACTCAAGATGCTGATTATGATAAAGATGTAAAGTTATTTTCTATCCCAAGCTTTTTTGGTATTACGAAAGCATTAAAGTTTGCTAGAGGTTTTCACATTATAAGCTTTATAGCTATGCTGTCATTATTTTTTATTACACCACTTAGTTGGCTATATTTAATAGGAATCTTGATTGTGGGTACAATTATGGTCTATGAACATTCTCTTGTATCACCTCAAGATTTGTCTAAGGTGAACGTAGCGTTCTTTACAATGAATGGCATTATTAGTATGGTCATGCTAGCATTTACGATAGGAGATTTACTTTTATGAAAGGTATAAGCAATAAAAAAAAGGTGACTGTGGCTATAACTGGAGCTAGTGGTGCTATTTATGGGGTGAGGTGTGTGCAAGCCTTGTTGGCAGAAGGTCACACAGTCCATTTTTTATTAACAGGTGCGGCATGGCAGGTACTTTACTATGAATTGGGACTTGATACATCAGATGAGCAAGCATGTCTTGAAGAACTGTTCGGAAAGTGCGATCATTTTCATTATCATACACAACAAGACTTTTCAGCACCGATTGCAAGCGGGTCAGCGAAAAGCGATGCCATGATTATCGTACCATGCTCTATGGGGACATTAGCTAAAATCTCTCATGGCATTTCAAGTAATTTACTTGAACGGGCGGCAGACGTGATGTTAAAAGAACGACGTAAATTGATCATCGTACCGAGGGAATCGCCTCTTAGTTCAATACATCTTGAAAATATGAAGCGAGTGAGTGACTTAGGCGGTATGATCGTACCAGCTATGCCAGGCTACTATCATAACCCTAAGACAATGGATGACCTTATTAATTTTGTAGTAGGTAAAGTGTTAGATCAGGTAGAAGTGGATCATAATCTCTTTACAAGGTGGGGAGACGATAGCAGATGAGTCTGGTCATAGCAGAAATATCTTATACAAATATTTTACCGATGTTTTATTATATAAACAGAGAAAAATTAATAAATGCAGGATGTGAATTTGTCCCCGCTATTCCTTCACAATTAAATCAAAATATGGCGGATGGAAAAGTACATGTGGGAGGAATTTCTTCCTTTGCCTATGGAGAACATAGTGAAGAGTATCAAGTGCTTCCAGATTTATCTGTTTCCGCAATGAAGCAAGTTGGCTCTATTTTTTTGTTCTCAAAGAAACCTATTAAAGAGCTAAATGGCGCGTCAATCGCTCTAACGTCTAGCTCTGCGACCTCTGTCAATTTGTTGAAAATTATATTAAACAAATTCTATCAATTAAATGTGTCATATACGACGATGGCCCCTAATTATGACTTAATGATGAACGACCATGATGCTTGCCTTCTTATCGGAGATGATGCTATTCTTACTTCTTTCTCTAAACAAGAGGCTATCTATCAGTATGACTTAGGTTACTTGTGGCAACTATTTACTGGGCTCCCCATGACGTTCGCGTTATTTGCTATTCGTAAAGAAGCATGGGAGAAGCATGAAGGACTGTTAAGAGAAGTACATCGACAATTCTTAAAAAGTAAGCAGGCATGCCGTAAAAACAGATTTAATGACATGATTACATCTATACGTTTCCAACTCGGTGGTACAGAAGAATTTTGGCAAACTTATTTTGCAGGGTTGAACTATGAATTAACGGAAACGCATTTAAAAGGTTTACATCATTTTTATGACTTAGCTTATGAACTAAATCTTCTCAATAAAAAAGTAAATAAAGTGTCGATATGGAATCCAACAGAAAATTTTCATTCTGTTTAGCAAGGTGGACAATTTATGAAATTAACAGAGATATATTGGCATTTAAGGCCGGATATTATAAAAATTGAAAAAGAAATCGAGCAAAATATTGATGCACAGCACCAAGTATTACAGCAGGCTTCCTCACATTTATTGAAAGCAGGAGGTAAGCGGATTAGACCGGTATTTGTACTACTTGCAGCACAATTTGGTGATTATAATATAGAAAAAGTAAAACATGTAGCAGTGCCCTTAGAGCTTATTCATATGGCATCTCTCGTTCATGATGATGTCATCGATAATGCTGAGTTAAGAAGAGGTAAAAAAACCATTAAATCAAAGTGGGATAACCGTACTGCCATGTATACGGGTGATTATATGTTTGCAAAAGCAATAGAGATAGCTACACTCAGTAATCGGCCAGATCTTCATAAATATTTATCTGAAGCTATGGTAGAAATGTGCATAGGAGAGGTTGAGCAAATTCGAGACCAATATAATTGGCAACAAAACTTACGAATATATTTTCGTCGAATTAAACGAAAAACAGCTCTTCTTATATCTGTGAGCTGTCAACTCGGTGCTATTGTTGCTGACGCTTCACCTCTCCACCAATTACAATTAAAAAAATATGGCTATTACGTCGGCATGGCTTTTCAAATTACGGATGATATTTTAGACTTTGTAGGGACTGAAAAGGAGCTAGGTAAGCCAGCTGGAAGTGACTTAGCTCAAGGGAACGTTACGCTTCCAGTTCTTCTCGCCATGGAGAAAAATAGTGAATTGAATGAGAGAATTATCACCTATCTAAAAATGGAGAGCCGTATACCGTTCGATATGAAAGCGACTATAGAGGATATTAAAGCGACGGGAGCCATTCAAGAAGCAAAAAAGGTAGCTGATAAGTACATAAAAAAAGCGCTGTTAGCACTGGAGCCTTTACCCGAATTACGTGCAAAAGCTGCTTTACAGCAAATAGCGGACTATATCAGTGAGAGGAAATTTTAATTTGGAAACAAGTCTGACTAAAAGGACTTGTTTTTTCATAACCAAATTGTACCTTTTTTCAATTTTTGCTATGATTAACATGATCGAAAAACAATTAGTGGAGGTCGGGGAATTATGGATAAAACATTTCTAATGGTAAAACCAGATGGTGTTCAACGTAATTTAATTGGGGAAATTATCTCTCGATTCGAATTGAAAGGGTATACATTAGTAGGGGCAAAGCTTATTCAACTAACAGAAGAGACAGCAAGAAGTCACTACGAAGAACATGAAGGGAAAGCTTTTTTTCATTCATTAGTTGAGTTTATTACTTCTGGTCCAGTTTTTGCTATGGTATGGCAAGGCGAAGGAATCATTAATGAAGCTCGGAAGATGATGGGAAAAACAAATCCGACAGACTCATCACCTGGCACAATAAGAGGAGATTTCGGGGTTAATGTTTCTAGAAATATTATTCATGGTTCTGACTCCCCAGAAAGTGCTCAACGTGAAATAAAGCTCTATTTTACTGAAGATGAACTAGTCTCATATGAAAAAGAAATAGCTAAATGGATATAGATTAAAGAAACTGCAAACAATATATATTAAAATACTCATCTCTATTTTACTTTTATGATAGAAATGACCAATTTAATGAGAATAAAAGCTGCCTAAAAGGTGGCTTTTTAACTATACATATAGTGCTCAAGTCCGAATTATGGTACAAGTAAGGTAAGCACTAAACATTTTAAGTGAGGAGACAGACGATGGACGATTATCAAAAGTTTATAGAACAGATTTATAAAAAAACCGGGATCAATTTATCCTTATATAAGGAAGCACAAATGAAGCGTAGATTAACATCTTTAAGAGATAAACGTGGATTTACGACCTTTTCAGACTATTTTGATGCACTCTCGAAACAACACGACCTGTTTGATGAATTTCTACAACGAATGACGATTAATGTGTCAGAATTTTTTAGAAATCCTCAAAGGTGGAAGGTACTGGAGAATAAAATACTCCCCAGGCTGCTTGCAGGTCAGAAGAAATTAAAAATATGGAGTGCTGCTTGCTCTACAGGAGAAGAGCCATACTCTCTCATGATGCTTTTGCATAAGTATTTAAAATATGATCAGATTGATCTTCTTGCAACAGATCTAGATGAATCAATTTTGACGCGGGCAAAAAAAGGGTTCTATCCAGAACGTTCTCTCAAAGAAGTGCCTCAAGACATGTTGGATCACTATTTTGAAAAAGAGATGGTTGGCTATCATGTAAAGGACAAAGTGAAAAAGGCAATTAAATTTAAACAGCATAATTTACTTTCAGATAGTTATGAAAAAGGATTTGACTTAATTGTTTGTAGAAACGTCATGATATACTTTACCGAGCAAGCAAAAGATGACTTATATTTTAAGTTTAGTGACGCATTAAAACCTGGCGGCGTTTTATTTGTTGGAAGTACGGAACAAATCTTTCAAGCACAGCGATATGGTTTCGAAACGGAAGATACTTTTTTTTATAAAAAAGTAAAATAATGTCACTTTTCATATCATTTCAGGAGCACTTTAAATAAATTTAGCTTTTTCTCTTGAAAAATAACGGGAAATCATCAACAATAGATATAATAAGTTTTTAACACATAAAAGCGATAAAGAAAGTAGAGGTTGATAGTGCATGCGATTCTTGACAGCAGGAGAATCTCACGGGCCTGAGTTGACAGCTATTATTGAGGGTGTTCCAAGTCAGTTGCCTTTGACGGTTGAAGATATTAATGAACATTTAGCAAGAAGACAAAAAGGGTATGGTCGAGGAAGACGGATGCAAATTGAAAAAGACCAAGTAACAATTACAAGCGGTGTGCGTCACGGTAAAACAACGGGAGCACCAATTACCCTGCACATTGAAAATAAAGATTGGACACATTGGACGAAAATTATGGGTGCTGAGCCACTTTCAGACGAAGAGGAACAAGACATTAAACGCAAAATAACACGTCCTAGACCGGGCCATGCTGATTTGAATGGCGCTATTAAATATCGGCATCGTGATATGAGAAATGTTTTAGAACGGTCATCAGCAAGGGAAACGACGGCACGTGTTGCAGTAGGTGCTGTGGCCCAAGCCTTGTTAAAAGCCTTTAATATTCACCTGTGTGGCCATGTTCTAGAAATCGGTGATGTGGTAAGTCAACAACCGGAGTTTACAACGGTTGAGCAATTAAAAAAAGTCACTGAGGCTTCTGAAGTTCGCTGTGCTGATGGCTCAGCTGAAACTAAAATGAAAACAGCCATCGATGAAGCAAAAGAAAATGGTGATTCCATTGGTGGAATCGTTGAAGTAATAGCTGAAAATGTACCGGTTGGGCTTGGTAGTTTCGTCCATTATGATAGAAAGCTTGATGCTAAGATTGCTCACGGTGTCATGAGTATCAATGCCTTTAAAGGTGTGGAAATTGGATTGGGCTTTGAAGCTGCACGAATGAAGGGTAGTGACGTGCATGATGAGATCACTCATGATGAGAAGAATGGTTTTTCTCGTAAAACAAACCGACTGGGTGGCTTTGAAGGTGGCATGACAAATGGGATGCCTGTTGTTGTACGAGGAGCCATGAAACCAATTCCAACCCTTTATAAACCATTACAAAGCGTGGATATTGACTCTAAGGAGCCTTTCACAGCAAGTATTGAGCGGTCTGATAGTTGTGCTGTTCCAGCAGCCGCTGTTGTCTGTGAAGCTGCTGTAGCTTGGGAATTAGCTAATGCATTTTTAGAGAAATTTGGTTCGGATACAATGTCAGACATTAAAAAACATTATCAAGACTATTTAGAGGAAGCGAGGACGTTTTAATGCAGTCCCCGACTTTAACTATAGCAAGTAGATCACATGAGTACCCTGTTTATATTGATCAGGAGATCAGATTTCATACATTTAACCTTATAAATGCTCAACTATCTCATCCTGCTAGTGCCTATATGATCGTGGCTGACAAAAACGTCGCAGACTATTATTTAACAGATGTATTATCGTCTTTTCCAGAAAGTAAGAAACCATTTGTGTCTTTAATTCCAAGTGGTGAATCATCTAAATCATTTGATATGTATCATCAGCTTTTGACAGAAGCTTTGGAGAATGGGTTGGATCGGCAATCTGTTATTATAGCCCTTGGTGGAGGGGTGACAGGTGATTTAGCTGGATTTACGGCGGCTACGTATATGCGAGGTATTCAATATGTGCAAATGCCTACAACCTTGTTAGCCCATGATAGTAGTGTTGGGGGGAAAACAGGCATTAACCATGCACACGGGAAAAATTTGATAGGTGCTTTTCATCCACCTGCTGCTGTCATTTATGACTCAGAGATGTTGCGTACCCTCCCAATCCAGGAATGGCGGTCAGGTTTTGCAGAAGTCATCAAGCACGGTTTTATTGCTGATCCTGAACTTTTGGATTGGTTAGAAAGAAATATTACAGACTTATCGCATATACCATCTGAGATAATAAATGAGTTGCTCGAACGATCAATTCGAATAAAAGCACATATAGTGGAAGAGGATGAAAAGGAGCAAGGAGTTAGGGCTTACTTGAATTTTGGGCATACATTAGGTCACAGTATTGAAGCAGAGGTTGGCTACGGTCACATGACTCATGGAGAAGCGGTTGCTATCGGTATGTCGTTTGCCTTGAAATTGAGTGAACGTCTGCTCGGTTCAAAGCTCTCCTATAACAGAATATTGGATTATATGAAAACACTAGGCTACTCACTTCAAATACCAAGTGGGTGTGCTCATGATCAATTGATTGTTCGAATGAGACGTGACAAAAAATCGTCGCACAATGACATAAATTATGTTCTTTTGCATTCAATTGGTCAACCGCAACTCGTTAAAGTCAGCGAAGAAGACATACTGAGACTCCTTGAAGAGGAGGGAAACTTAAGATGATGACGAGAGGCATTCGTGGCGCTACAACTGTTCAGACAAATAGTAAAACAGAAATCCATAAGGCTACAGCAGACGCTATGACGCATATTATTCAAAAAAACAATATTTGCCCTGACGACATAAGTCACATATTGATCACAGTAACAAATGATTTAGATGCAGCATTTCCTGCCGAAGGGTTAAGAAGTTTGGAAGGCTTTCAATATGTACCAATAATGTGTGCGATGGAAATACCTGTTCCAAGTAGCTTGAAAAAGTGCATTCGATTAATGGTAACGGTCAATACAACTAAAAGGCCTGCAGATATCCATCATATATATTTAAACGAAGCAGTAAAACTTCGCCCAGACTTAACCTTGACAAACGAACAGTGAACACGTTAGGATTACTATAAGTTTAGTTGAGAGAAGAGCGAAGAGCATGTAAGTATTATCGATTGTGATGTATGAAGAGCAGAGCAGAGTTGGAGTTGAGGAGAGCGGAGTTTAGTGTAGCTATGCGTGAACACGTCTGCCCCTTTGGCAGGCGTTTTATTTATAAATGGTAGATAAATAGGCAATCATTCTCTACCATTTATATTTTGAAGAACGCAAGCATACTTTTTACCCCTTATTTATGATGTGAATCCTCACACTTCAGTCCCTGTCAAAACATGAGAGGTGATTGAAATGTTAACCATTACGAAGGAGCAGTTTCTTAAAAAGGCTGCTAAATACAACACCGTATTAATGTCGGCGCATATTCTTGCTGATACAACAACTCCCATTCAATTATTCCACCTGTTTAACAAAGATGCAGCATTTTTACTTGAAAGCAAAGACCCATTATCGCCGTGGTCAAACTATTCATTTATTGGGATAAATCCTATTTATTATTTATATGACAAAGGCGGTAGTTTTATTTTTGAAAACAAAAAGCGAGAGACGATATTGCGTGGTGAACATATCCAGGAAACGTGGGATAATGTATTAACCTATTTAAACGTCGCCCCGAATCCGCAGCTGGAGTTGCCGTTTCCAGGTGGGGCTGTTGGTTATATGGGTTTTGAAGCGTATGGTTGTTATGAACCAAGGTTGGCAGCTAGTTTGGATAGGGAGAACCCAAATGTGTCATTTGTTTTCTGTCAAACAATTTTAGCGTATCACCATGGGAAAGAAGAATTAACGGTGATTCATTTACAAAATACAGCTGACATAAATGGAGAGGAGGCTTTTCAAAATGGTGCTTATGAAATTGAATCCATTTTGAAGGCCATTGCAGTTGATGACTCTCTTCCTGTATCAATGGTGCCAATGACAGATCATATAAAAGACGATCTATTTGCCAATGTTAGCTCCAATTACACAAAAGAGACTTTTATGCATCACGTACAGAAAGTGAAAGAGTACATTGCTGCTGGTGATATATTTCAAGCAGTTCTGTCTCAACGCTTCAAAGTGCCTGTTCAGACAGATGGCCTCTCGTTATATCGCGTGCTAAGGAAAATTAACCCGTCGCCTTATTTGTATTATATACGGCTTGATGAGAGAGAAATCATCGGCAGTTCACCTGAAAGACTTGTGAAGGTTGAAAGAAAAGGTGAATTGGAAATCCACCCTATCGCAGGAACAAGAAAGCGTGGAAATAATCTGGCAGAGGATGAAGCACTTGCAAAAGATTTACTCGCAGATGAAAAGGAACGAGCAGAGCATTTAATGCTTGTAGATTTAGCAAGAAACGATATGGGGAGGGTGAGCGAATATGGTAGTGTCAAGGTCAAAGAGATGATGCAAGTGACACATTTTTCACATGTTATGCACCTTATATCCAAAGTGACGGGTCAATTAAAAAAGGATACCCACCCTTTTGAAGCTCTATTTGCGGCTCACCCTGCAGGCACAGTATCAGGAGCACCAAAAGTAAGAGCAGTGGAAATTATTGAAGAATTAGAACAGACGAGACGTGGCATTTATGCCGGAGCAATTGCCTATTGTGGATTTAATCAAGCGATAGATTCATGTATTGCTATTCGAACGATAATTTTACAAGATCGTGTGGCCCATGTGCAAGCCGGAGCAGGGATCGTACAAGATTCAATTCCTGAAAACGAATATGAAGAAACGAGAAACAAAGCAAGGGCATTAATTTATGCCATTAAATTAGCTGAGCTGAGGTACGAAAAAGAGGAGGAAGAGGAGAATGAGTAGAGCGCTAGAAAGAATAATGTCAACTGAACCACTAACAGAGGATGAGGCAAAGCAACTTGTTATAGCCATGATGGAAGGGCAATTAAATAATGAAGAAATGGCAGGTATACTTTCCGTGTTGCAATATCGCGGAGAAACGGTTGATGAGTTAGTTGGATTTGCAAAGGGAATGCAAGAAAAAGGGAAAAAAATTAGCTTGCCTTATGATGTGTTAGATACGTGTGGAACCGGTGGAGATGGTAAGGGAACCTTTAATATTTCAACGGCAGTGGCTATATTGTTAAGCTCTATAGGTGTAAAAGTAGCAAAGCATGGTAACCGAAGTGTTTCATCCACCACAGGCAGTGCAGATGTCCTAACGGCATTAGGAGTCCCTTTTCAAGAAACCGAGCAAGAAGTGTCCCGCATGCTTCAAAAGCACCATCTTGCATTCTTATTCGCCCCGATTTATCATTCTGCAATGAAAAATGTCGCACCAGTGCGAAAACAACTGGGAATGAAAACTATTTTTAACTTATTAGGCCCTTTGACAAACCCTGCAAATGCGCCTTGCCGAATTATTGGTGTCTACGATCACGTAGTCGCAAAGAAAATGGCTTATGCATCTCAGCGTTTAGGTATAAAACGTGCGTTGTTTGTATGTGGCGAAGATGGATTAGATGAACTTACGGTTCAAGGTAAAAGTTATATTATTGAAGTGAATGGGGATCACATACATGAATTTATCGTTACACCAGAGGACGTAGGGTTAAAAACGGAGGCTATTGATAAAGCATTGGTCTCATCACCAGCTGAAAGTGCCACCCTCATCAAAAAACTTTTTGCTGAAAAAGGAGCGCAAGCCGCTGAGAACCTATTATTACTAAATGCTGGAGCGGCCCTCTATGTACAAGGAAGAGCCGTAACGATCAAGGATGGTGTGAAAGAGGCTAAGAAAGCGCTCGGAACTCACGTATTAAACCACTTAGCTGCGTTACAAAGTGAGAGGGAAGAGGTGACCACACTATGACGATACTAGACAAAATTGTTGCTAAAAAGAAGGATGAGCTATCATCGTTAACTATACCAGAGTCTAGAATTGTTGATACGCCATTTCGATCATTAAAAAACGCTTTGCTAACGTCCATTCATCCACTTGGAATTATTGCAGAAATAAAACAGGCAAGCCCTTCAAAAGGGCTATTAACCGATCATTTTCAACCCCTTTCCATTGCAGCAGCATATGAAAAAATCGGGGTCTCTGGTATTTCAGTGCTTACTGATGAAACGTTTTTCAAAGGGCATGCGGATGACTTGTCAGCAGTCAAAAATCACGTTAACTTACCTGTGTTACGGAAAGATTTTATTGTCGATGAAAAGCAAGTCTTGTATTCTGAACGAATCGGCGCTGATGCTATTCTATTAATTGCAGCTATTTTAGAAGGGAATCAGTTAGCTGAACTCTATGATCAGGCAATGGAACTTGGAATGGAAATACTCGTCGAAGTGCATAACGAAGAAGAATTAGAAAAAGTTCTCACACATACGAACCCAACCATGATCGGTGTGAATAATCGTGATTTAACAACGTTTGACACTCATTTATCCACAACAGAGCGATTACGACCTTTAGTGACTAATGACGAAACGTTATTTATTAGTGAAAGCGGTATTCACACGAAAGAAGACGTAGAATGTCTCTTGAAAAATCAAGTAGATGGCATGTTAGTTGGTGAAGCTTTTATGAGAAGTGCAAATAAGCAGCAGCTCTTAAACTCCCTATTTTATGAGGGGGAGAAGTAATGGCACCGTTATTAAAATTTTGTGGTATCACGTCCAAAACAGATTTTGCTCAAGCAGTGGCATCAGAAGCTGACATGCTTGGCGTCATTTTCGCCAAAAGTAAACGGCAAGTTATGCCACATCAAGTAGCTGAGTGGAAAGAAGCATATCCTCTTTCTAAAAGACAAAAACTTTCAGGTGTGTTTGTCAATGAACCCGTGTCGAAACTTCTGGAGATCGTGAAGGTGGCCAAAGTTGATGCCATTCAATGTCATGGCACTGAATCGCCAGATGAGGTAGCAGAAATTAAGAGACGAAGTGGTTTAGATGTTTTCAAAACAATTCATCATCACGATGAATCCATATCTGAGATGAGAAAATATGAAGGCATTGTAGATGGCTTTGTAGTGGATACAAAAACGGCTGATGCGTGGGGAGGAACAGGCGCTCAATTCGATTGGAAAGCTGTCCCTACTTATGAACATGAAGCGAAGAGGCAAGGTGTACCATGCTTAATCGCAGGAGGAGTCACCCCTGATAATGTCCTGAAACTATTAGCGTATAAGCCATCAGGAATTGATCTTTCTTCAGGGATTGAAACAAATGGTCAAAAAGATGAAAGGAAGATGAATAGCATGTCAAAAGCTGTGAAAAAAACGTATCAAGCGCCAGATTCATTTGGCAGATTCGGTCCTTTCGGAGGTAAATATGTTCCTGAGACATTAATGTACGCGTTGGAAGAATTAGAAGAAGCCTATTTATCAGTTAAAGAAGATACTAGCTTTCAACAAGAGCTATTAAAAGAATTGAAAGAATATTCGGGAAGACCTACTGCCTTAACTTACGCTGAACGTTTATCCAACTATTACGGTGGTGCACGGATTTACTTAAAAAGAGAGGATTTAAATCACACGGGGGCTCACAAGATAAATAATGCGTTGGCGCAAGGTCTATTAGCTAAGAAGATGGGGAAATCTCAAATTATTGCTGAAACCGGAGCAGGACAGCATGGTGTCGCTTCTGCTACAGTAGCCGCTCGATTTGGGCTATCTTGTAAAGTGTTTATGGGTGCAGAAGACATGCGAAGACAATCTTTAAATGTTTTTAGAATGCGACTTCTTGGAGCTGAAGTCATTGAAGTTCATTCTGGTGGTAAAACGTTAAAAGATGCTACAAATGAAGCGATTCGTCACTGGGTAGCAAATGTTGATGATACATTTTATCTAATAGGGAGTGTCGTTGGTCCACACCCATACCCTCAGATGGTTAGAGATTTTCAAAGTATTATAGGTGAAGAGAGTAAAAAACAAATATATGATCGCCTTGGAAGGCTCCCCCATGAAGTTGTGGCGTGTGTCGGCGGCGGTAGTAATGCTATGGGGATGTTTTATCCATTTTTAAACGATGATATTGCCCTTACAGGTATTGAAGCAGCGGGTAAAGGAATAGAGACAGACGATCATGCAGCAACATTAACAAAAGGGAGAAAAGGGGTACTTCACGGGTCGTTATCGTATTTACTGCAAGATGAAAATGGCAATATTACTGAGCCATATTCTATCTCGGCAGGATTGGATTATCCTGGTATAGGACCAGAACATGCCCATTTACGAGATATAGGAAGAGTTCACTATGAAGCAGCAACTGATAAAGAAGCGATGGCTGCTTTAGAGGATTTGTGTAAACTGGAAGGGATATTACCTGCGATAGAATCAGCCCACGCTCTCGCTTATGTTAAAAGAGAGGCTGCTAACCGTCACAATGACGAGATCATTCTCGTTTGTTTGTCCGGAAGAGGAGATAAAGACGTTCACACGATTCAAGAAGTGTTAGGGGGAAATGAGGAATGAATCGCTTAACTGCTGATACTTTTCGAACTAGCCATGACAAGTTTGTACCATACATTATGAGTTGTGACCCAAGCTATGAAGCATCAATTGAGATTGCACTAGCATTACAAGAAGCAGGAGTTGATGCAATTGAATGGGGTGTTCCTTTCAGTGACCCTCTAGCGGACGGTCCGGTAATTCAAGAAGCAGGTGAACGGGCACGCGCTTCTGGAGGGTCCTTATCGAAAGCTGTTGAAGGCATAAAAGAAGCGAGAAAAAGAGGTTTAACTCTTCCTGTGGTTTTATTTACGTACGTGAACCCTGTCTTGTCAATTGGCAATGACAGGCTTGTAGATCAGATGAAGGACGCTGATATTGACGGCTTAATTATACCTGATTTACCTTTTGAAGAGAGTCGTGATTTGCGTGAATTATGTGGATCAGCAGACATCTCCTTAATCTCTCTCATTGCCCCTAGTTCTAAACACCGCATGAAAATGATTTGTGAGCTTGGTGATGGGTTCTTATACTTCGTCACGTCTCTTGGTGTCACTGGTACCCGTGAACATTTCTCGGACGAACTAGAAAACACATTGCAGGAAGTCACATCTTATAGTAATGTACCAGTGCTAGCTGGTTTTGGCATTTCAACACGAGATCACGTACGGTTCTTCCAAACGGTCGCTGACGGAGTGATAGTAGGAAGTGCTTTAGTGCGTTTTATCGCTGAAAGAGAGAAAGAGTTATCATCGCCTATCAAAAAAGAAAATGCTCTGAGTGAGATAAAACAATTTGTACAACAGCTCATTTCATAATACTATAGAAACTAGACAGTAACGGTTAGGTGGAGGGATTGAAATGAATGTCAAATCATCAATGGTTGGTCTTTTACCGTATCAACCAGGAAAACCTATAGAAGAAGTTAAGCGAGAACTAGGTTTAGAAGAGGTTGTTAAGCTTGCTTCAAACGAAAATCCGTATGGATGCTCACCTCATGTAAAAGAGGCGATGACACATGCGTTTGAAACAATTGCTATATACCCAGACGGATATGCCCGCTTGTTGCGTAAAAAAGTAGCTGAACATCTTAATGTTGAGGAAGAACAGCTCATTTTTGGAAATGGTTCGGATGAAGTTATCTTAATTTTATGCCGTGCTTATTTAGAGTCAGGAGATAATATTGTGACAGCAGCACCAACTTTCCCTCAATATCGGCACAATGCTGTGATAGAAGGAGCTGAAGTAAAAGAAGTGCCCCTTCAAAACGGGGTTCACGACTTGGATGCTATGCTTGATGCAATTGATGAGAAAACTAAAATGGTCTTTGTCTGTAACCCTAACAATCCTACAGGAACATATGTAGATGAGCAGGCGTTTAAAGCGTTCATTGAAAAAGTGCCTAAAGATGTGCTTGTTATTAGTGATGAGGCTTACTATGAATATGTTACACAAGAAGACTATCCAGATACCTTGCCTATGTTAAGTTCTTATCCAAATTTAATTATTTTACGAACCTTTTCGAAGGCTTACGGCCTCGCTTCTTTAAGAGTAGGCTACGGTGTAGCTTCTAAAGAAATTGTAAAAGCTGTTGACCCAGGACGAGAGCCTTTCAACACGAATTCAATGGCTCAAGCAGCTGCCATAGCTGCACTTGATGATCCTTCTTTCATTAAAATGTGTCGTGAAAAAAATACACAGGAAATGAAAAAGTACGAAGATTTTTGCCAGAAAAATCAGTTGGAGTACTTTCCGTCACAAACGAACTTTATACTAATTGACTTTCAACGATCTGGTAGTGAGATATTTGATTTCTTATTAAAAAATGGCTTTATTACACGTAATGGGGAAGCACTAGGTTATTCAACATCTGTTAGGATTACGCTTGGAATGCCTGAACAGAATGATAAGATAATTTCTGAATTAACGAAGTGGCTCGCTTAGGAGGATCACCGTGACTAGACGATTATTGGTAGTTGGCTTGGGACTCATCGGTGGGTCTCTTGCTCTTGCTGTGAAAAATAGTTATCCTGAAACAATTATTATGGGTTATGATGTAAATAAGAAAGCCTGTAAGCTTGCAAAAAGCTTGCAAATCATTGATGAAATTGTTGAGAGCTTAGCTGAAGAAGCACCGGTTGCAGATATGATTATTATTTCTGCACCGGTAGAAAGTACAATTAATATTATTAAACAATTAAAATCCTTACCTTTAAAACAAGGGGCAATAGTCACAGACGTAGGAAGTACAAAAGCGTCTGTAGTGGCAGCTGGTAAACCCCTTTTTAATAAAGGGGTTTATTTTATCGGTGGTCATCCGATGGCGGGTTCTCATAAAACAGGGGTTGAAGCAGCTCGAGAGCGGCTATTTGAGAATGCTTTTTACATACTGACGCCTACAGATGAAGTGCCTTCAAGTAAGCTCATTGAACTACAAGATATACTTAAAGGAACAAAGGCAAAATTTATTCAGTTAGATCCAGTTACTCATGATCGCTACGCTGGTCTTATTAGTCATTTACCTCATATCATAGCGTCAGGACTTGTGCATCAAGTAGCAAAAGCAGGAGAAAAAGATGCGATGGTTATGGAGTTAGCCGCTGGAGGGTTTAGAGATATTACACGCATTGCATCTGCTTCCCCTTCGATGTGGCGAGATATTTTACTTCATAATAAAGAGGAGCTCCTTCCAATGCTAAAAGAATGGAAAGCTGTCATGACGCAAGTAGAAGATATGTTGCAGCGAGCTGATGAAGAGCAAATTTACTCATTTTTTTCAGGTGCTAAGGAATCACGTGATTTACTCCCATCTAAAAAAAGAGGCGCGCTTATGCCCTTTTACGATTTATTTGTGGACATCCCCGACCACCCAGGTGTCATTTCTGATGTGACAGCAATTCTTGCTGAAGAGAGAATTAGTTTAACGAACATCCGGATCATTGAGGCAAGGGAAGATATCATGGGTGTATTGCGATTAAGTTTTCGCTCTGAAGAAGACTTAACGCTTGCAAAAGACAAACTGAATAGACATTTATATGACACATACGAAGTTCTTTAAGGAGGAAAAAAAGGTGACAACAACAATCCCCCCTGTAAAAGATGGGTTAACAGGTTCTGTTACAATTCCAGGTGACAAATCTATTAGCCATCGAGCAATCCTCTTTGCATCACTAGCTGATGGTGATTCAAAGATATACGGGTTTTTAAAAGGTGAAGATTGCATGAGTACGATCACGTGCATGAAGCAACTAGGTATTGAGGTTAAAGAGGAAGATGATTATATACTTGTAAAAGGTAAAGGATTGAATGGTCTAGAAGAACCAGAGAAACCTTTAGATGTTGGAAACTCAGGAACTACGATTCGTTTACTTTCAGGAATTCTTGCCGGTCAAGACTTTTCATCAGTGCTTGTAGGAGATGAATCTATAGCAAAGCGTCCGATGGGTAGAGTGACAGGCCCTTTAAAAATGATGAACACGTCTATTGATGGAAGACAAAATGCTGCTTATACACCACTTCACATACGTGGGGGGAGTTTAAACAGTATTCATTATCTTTCTCCTGTTGCAAGTGCACAAGTAAAATCTGCTATATTACTTGCAGGGATGTTCGCTGATGGCGTAACGAAAGTGACTGAACCCCACAAGTCCCGAGATCATACAGAGCGTATGCTACAGACGTTTGGCGCGCACGTTGAGAGTAATGAATTGTCAGCTTCAATAGAAGGTGGACAAACGCTTTCGTCACAAACCATCTATGTACCTGGAGATATTTCTTCAGCGGCATTTTTACTCGTAGCAGGAGCCATTGTTCCTGGGAGTAATATCACGTTAAATAATGTTGGAATGAATCCTACCCGGACTGGCATTATTGATGTGCTGCAAACTATGGGAGCGGATTTAACTGTTGAGAATGAGCGTTATTTAGGAAGTGAACCGGTAGCAGACTTAACAATTCGCTATAGTACATTATCTTCTTGTACAATAGGCGGTGACCTCATTCCCCGTCTAATTGATGAGATTCCTGCAATAGCCGTTCTTGCCACTCAAGCAAATGGGACGACCATTATTAGAGATGCACAGGAGCTAAAGGTGAAAGAGTCAAATAGAATTGACACAGTCGTGAGTCAGCTGAAAAAAATTGGTGCTGCTGTAGAACCTACAGAAGATGGTATGATCATTACTGGAAAAACACCTCTTCATGGTGGCACGTTACAAAGTTTTCATGATCATCGAATTGGTATGGCTATGGCGCTTTGTGGCTTAATCGCTACTGAACCTGTAACCATAAAAGGTTCAGAAGCTATTTCTGTCTCTTACCCTGATTTTTTTGAACAATTGACATACTTAAGAGCAGACAATTAAACCCTTTCCATGTCTAGTGAAATAGTCTGCGTTATTTTGTTCATAGAGAGGGATTTTAATGTTAGGCTGTTGCATTAGTTGCAACAGCCTTTCTCTCTTGAACAAGGGACTTCCAAATTTGTTTAGTCATATTGAGTACCGGGATTAAGACTACGTATATTTTCCCTCTTTCTTTTTGAAAGCTTACTGGCTTAAGCTTTGATGTAGGCTAAATTGTGGTGAGGAATATTGCTTTCGCTAACGAGTATAAAGAAATATTTTCTAATTCGCATGTCTAGAATCTTCTTAAAGTATCTAGCATATCCGACATGTTTAAATCATAGCTTGTCACTAAAAGGGACGGAGTTGGTTGCTATGAAATATGTCATTCAAGTTCATGATGGGAATAATACCGCTGCAAACGTGAAAAAGGTTATTGTGGAAAACGGAATCGTCCAAATATTTAATAACAGTAATATTTCTCAGCGGGTTAAAAATATTGACACGGAAGGTTTTACCGTTCTCCCAGGAAAAGTTATTTTAAAAGAAAATGTTTTGACACATATGACCGAGGGTGATATGATCTCTTTTTCAAAACATATGCTTCTCCACGGATTTTCAACTTTTATTCATCTTATAGATATGAAATATGAAAGTGAAACTGATAAGCTTTTAGAATCATCACGACAGCTATTAAAAAACTGTCTAGTAGATTATGTCCATGCAATAAGGGTCCCTTTGAGACGCTTAACACCGTCTTGGGTGAGAAAATTAAAAAAACTATCTGTTCCACTTATTGTTTTTACGGTGCAAACGATGAATGATATTAATAAGGCATCATGGCAGCGACTAATCGAAGCAGCTTTTCCGTTAAGGACCATGTTTATTCTTGATCAAAAAAACTCAGACTTAACGGAGAGGCAAAAACTTAAAATACAACAACGCTGGGAAGAAACGGTTAAATATAGACGTTTAAACAGTTATTTTCAGCTGCCTGAACAACATGAAGTACTACCTCTTTTATTCTTGAAAAGGTTAGGTTTATATCCACAAAAAGGGACGTTTGATTCAGGGGCCCATGCAGATTATTTTATGTATTGGGAAAAGGATTTAAGTGTCACAACTGAAGAAGTACGGGTGCCTGATGTGATCGTTCTTAGAGGAGAGGTTGTTAAGGCGAGTTCCTATTGGTTTATTGAAGAAATACTAGGTGGCGAATTGACTTCAACAATGCCTGAACAATTTTTGTCAATTAATGAAGTGCATCAATACACAGTTAAATAATTATTGAGAGTTTAATCGCTTTTTTGGTTGACTCGGCGACAGCGTGAGGTAAAATGAGGGCAAAGGTTGATAGAAAGGAAGCATGTAAGACATGAATGAAAAATTAGCACGTGCCATCCAATTAATCGAGCAAGGGCAACATGAAGAAGGATTAAAAAAAGTCGAAAAACTAGAAAAAGAAGCGAATGATGAAACAAAACGTACAATCAGTGAATTATATTATGAATTGGGTTTAGTGGATAAAGCATTATCACTAGTGGAACCACTTATGTTTGCATATCCAGATCATGGGGAACTTTTTGCCTTTGCTGCTGAATGTTATAGTGAACTGGGAAAAGAAGATGAAGCGATTGATATGCTTACAGAAATTAAGAGTAGTGATGCGGCTTATGTACAGGCGCAACTTCTTCTCGCAGATTTATATGAACATCAAGGTTTATCAGAAGTAGCGGAACAGAAACTGCTAGAAGCCATTAAGAATGAACCAGATAATGCGGTTCTTCAATTTGGATTAGGAGAATTCTATTTAAACCGTGGAGAATACAGGCAGTCGATTACTTACTATAAGAAGGCAATTTATCAAGGGGAGCTGCCCGACGATTTGCCAGTGAATCCAAAGTTGAAACTAGCAGAAGCCTATAGTGCCACAGGTGAATTTGAAGATGCAGTGGCTAATTATAAAGAAGGGCTTGAGGACGACGAAACACCTGATGGCTTATTCGGTTATGGCTTTACATCTCTTCAAATAGACGATTATGAGACAGCGATAAGTGTCTTTAATCGACTTATTGAGATGGATCCTGACTATACGACCGTCTACACGTATCTTGCAAAAGCCTATATAGCACAGCAAAAGTTAGACGAGGCTTTGCAAGTATTAGAAGAAGGAATTAAAAAAGATGAATTTAATGAAGACTTATACTTAGAATTAGCAAGGCTCCAATTTTCACGTGGTAATGATCAAAAGGCGGTTGAATTTTTAGAAAAAGTCATCGCCCTCAACCCATCAAATATCTCTGCTGTAAAAGAGCTACTTCTTTACTTTGATGAGGAAGAGGATTATGAGGCGCTCATAGAATTACTGGAATTTCTAGATAACTATAGTGAGTTTGATCCTTTATTTGAACGGTATAGAGGAAAAGCCTTATTTGAGGAAAATGATATAAAAGGGGCAGTGAAGGCCTACGATATTGCGCTAGAATCTTTAAGTAAAGATGAGGTGCTTCTTGAAGAAGCGGCAACGGTGTACTTAGCAGCTGGTAATAAAACACGAGCAGTTACATTATTGGAGGACTTCCTAATGTTGCAACCTCACCGCTTTGACATAGAAGAACGGCTTATTGAATTAAAAAAATAGCAAATTGTGATATAATGATAGTAAGACAACTGTTTGAATGATGTCACAATTGAATGTTTAACAAGTGAACAATGATAACTAGTCTCTAACATCTTTTTTTAACAAGGTTTGATGTAAAGAGGAGCCGTGCATTCAATGTATTTATAGGTCGTTTGTATGATGAAATTTAAAAATAAATTTTTGAAGGATTTTTTAAAACCGTGGCGAATAGTTATCACTATAAAGGCTGTTAGTCGTACATTGGTCATGTTCGTTTAATTGGGAAGTTAGAGCCGCTGTATTTTAGATTGGTAAGTGTACTTAGCTAAAAGAGTTCCTGTCCACATTTTATAGGGAGGGGTTCATGATGACAAATCCAGTTCCGGTTATGGATAAAAGAGAATTTTTAAAATGGTTTCTTGAGTCATATCAGCTAAAACGAAGAGAATGTGCTTGGCTTTTAAACTTTTTGATGAGTGACGATATCTTGATGGAACGGGTACATTTTGTAGAACAAGCAGAACATTGTCCAAAAGCACTCATGATCTCCGCAAATGATGTGGATCATGTTCCATTTGCTTTTCATAAGAATCAACACGTGACGATGGATGCAGAGAAATCATTTCATGATATTCGTTTAAATCGCAACGAGGACATTTTTATTCAACTTAATTTTAAAGATAAACAAATGAACCCTTCATATGTGGCAGTACTTGAAGAAAATCCATATTTACCAGTTAATAATGAAGAAGAGAATTTAAATGGTGTATTGGCTGAAATCATAATTGAAGAATCCCTAAGAAGATTCACTATTAAAAAAATTGAAGAAGAAATTGATGAAGCGTTAATGGCGGGTAATGAATCTAGATTTTATGAACTTGCAGAAAAATATACTCAGTTAAAAGCCCTTGATTAAGGGCTTTTAGTTTGCAGAAGGATGTATATCTTAATGAAGCTGTTTTTCTTATTACCAGTTTTTTCTTAGATGTTTTCAGGATATTCTATTGGCCATCAATACGATACGTTTCAAATGATCGGTCTTCATGATAATACGAGGAGTGAATGAGATGAAATGGCGAGCAGAAAATTTTCTTATGTATGAGCAGGCTAAGGAGTATGTGGATACTGCCTTAATACCGCTTATCCCATTAAAGTGGGGGGAAGAAGAGAAACAAACAATCATAAAAGGGGAATACACGTCTTACTTAGCAGAATATCTAGAAACTCAGTTTACGGGTAGAGTGTTTTTAATGCCCTCCTTCACTTATTTAACAATTGAGCAGACTGAAGATAAGTTGAAAAGGTTAAAGCAGTGGGATAAGCATCTTGTTGATAATGGGTTTAAACATATCATTTACATAACGGCTGATATTACTTGGCGAACCATAGCCCCACAGCTTCCAGATGAGTTAATATGGACACCAGTTTCTACGGTGGAATCAATGGATAAAACGCAATTTCGAGCGACAATAGAGCAGCAGGCAAAAGAGCTAATGCCCATTTTTACGACAAAGTGGCAAGAGGAACCAAAATCTAGAGGAGAATAGGATACTATTCTTCTAAAATGATTATACGGATTTTATTGACAGAGCCTGTTTTTTTGGGCTATCATAATACTGTCTTAGTATGTTTTTATGTGTGAGTTTGTGTTAAGAACTGTAAGTGAAGGAGGGAAGGTCGTGAGTGACGAGAAAAAACACCGGGTGTCTAGACGTCAATTTTTAACTTATACTTTAACAGGTGTAGGCGGTTTCATGGCGGCGGGTATGATAAGCCCTATGGTCAGAATGGCGTTGGACCCTGCGTTAGGGGCAACCGGAGAATCAGATTTTGTATCGGTCGGTATTACTGAAGATCAACTGACTGATGAGCCTCAGCTTGTGAACTTTCAAGTCGAAGTTGACGATGCGTGGTACCAATCAGAACAAGCCCAAACTGCATGGATTTATAAAGATGGCGATGAGATTATTGCATTATCACCTACCTGTACTCATTTAGGCTGTACAGTTAACTGGGATGCCAACGAAAATTACCCAGAGCAGTTTTATTGTCCATGTCATGACGGACGATTTGAGAGAGACGGGACAAACATTCCAGGTACGCCACCGACGCGACCGTTGGACATCTATGAAGTGGAAGTCCGTGACGGAGCGATTTATCTTGGACAAATCATTCAGCGTAATGCTTAAGGGGGCGTAAGAAATGCTGCAAAAAATATATGATTGGGTAGACGAGCGGTTAGATATCACACCGATGTGGCGTGATATTGCGGATCATGAAGTGCCAGAGCACGTCAATCCGGCTCATCATTTCTCAGCTTTTGTTTATTGTTTTGGCGGTCTAACTTTTTTCGTTGTCGTCATTCAAATACTGTCCGGTATGTTCTTAACAATGTACTATGTTCCGGATATCATTCATGCATATGAATCTGTTTACTATCTTCAAAATGAAGTGACTCACGGGATGATCGTTCGAGGAATGCATCATTGGGGAGCAAGTCTTGTCATTGTCATGATGTTTCTTCATACATTGAGGGTTTTCTTTACCGGTTCATATAAAAAACCTCGTGAATTAAACTGGGTCGTTGGTGTCTTGCTCTTTTTTGTTATATTAGGACTTGGCTTTACAGGCTACCTACTTCCTTGGGATATGAAAGCTTATTTTGCTACTGTTGTAGGCTTGGAAATTGCAGAAAGTGCACCGATAATTGGTGGTTTTGCAAGAACATTGTTAGCCGGTGGTGAGATTATCGGAGCGCAAACATTAACACGATTCTTTGCAATTCACGTATTCTTCCTACCTGGTGCGTTATTAGGATTATTGGGGGCCCACTTTTACATGATTCGTAAGCAAGGAATTTCTGGACCGCTGTAAAAGATGGTTGGAAGTGAAAAGGAGGAAAAGCTATGCATCGCGGGAAAGGGATGAAGTTTGTTGGTGACTCACGTGTCCCAGCAGAACGGAAACCGAATATACCGAAGGATTATTCAGAATACCCAGGGAAAACAGAAGCCTTCTGGCCGAATTTTTTACTTCGTGAGTGGATGGTTGGTGCTGTTTTTCTCGTTGGATTTTTAGTTCTTACTGTTGCTCATCCGGCACCGTTAGAACGAATGGCGGATCCCACTGATTCTGGTTACATACCGTTGCCAGACTGGTATTTTCTATTTTTATACCAGTTACTGAAGTATGAATTTGCAGCTGGTCAGTACACCGTTATTGGGGCAGTCGTTATTCCAGGATTAGCTTTTGGGGCATTGCTATTAGCTCCTTGGCTCGATACTAGTAAAGAACGACGGCCGCTCAAACGCCCGATTGCTAGTAGTTTAATGTTACTGGCTGTGGCTTCGATTATTTTCCTTACGTGGGAATCTGTTGACGACCATGACTGGGAAGCAGCAGCCCAGCAAGGAGAAATAGTAGAAGACATTGAAGTTGACGAATCCGCTGCAGGATACGAGATTTATCAATCACAAGATTCCTGTATCGGTTGTCACGGTGGAGACATGTTAGGTGGTGCTGCAGGACCAAACATATTTGAGAGTGATTATGAAACAGAAGACGTGATGGAGATCATTCAAAATGGTATTGGTGATATGCCTGCAGATCAATTTGATGGGACCGATGAAGAGCTTGAGATATTAGCGGCCTTCATTGCTAATGACGGACAGGATCCGGAGAACGGAAACGGTGCCAGCGAGGAAGACGAAGAAGCAGGAAACGACTAATTTCAAACAAGGAGGAGCGTCCGAGTGAGGCCCCCTCCATTAGGAGAAAAGGAGCCAGGTGCCACCGTGCATTTACTGGCTTCTTTTTTTATTGTGGGCCTAGTTATGACTATTTTTACTATTTGAAGTTTTTAGTGACTTATCTTTAGTTATTAGTTCAGCATGAAAATCGTTGGTAAAAAGATTAGAAATTGATAGAATAAAAAGCATAATGATTGAGAAGGAAGCGATAGAGATGATGATATACTTACATACAATTTTACGTCAACGTTGGTTTATTGCTTTATTACTTATAATAAATATAGCCGGAACTATATATGGATATATGTGGTATGACAATCAGCTTGCAACAACGCCAATTCACTTTATGATATTTGTGCCAGATAGCCCGACGGCTAGTTTATTTTTCTGTTTTGTATTAGCTGCCTTTTTGTTCGGGAGAAATTTACCACTGTTTGAAGCACTTGCCGCTGTCACCTTACTTAAATACGGCATTTGGGCTGTCGTCATGATATTAGCGGCAGCAGCAGCAGGAACACCAATTGGCATACTTAATTATATGTTGATCGTGTCTCACTTGGGGATGGCTATACAAGGATTATTATATACTCCTTATTACAGGATTAAAGGCTGGCATTTGATTGTCGTGGCTGTTTGGACACTTCACAATGATGTGATTGATTATGTCTATGGGATGCATCCGTGGGTTGCGTCATCCATTCAGCCTTATATCCAAGAGATTGGTTACTTTACATTTTGGTTGAGCATTAGTTGTCTTTTAGTTGTATACTGGTTAAATAAATTATATAACGACTATACAATTGAAGGGTTTTCAAACAGATAACGATATTTCTTCTCTGTTTTCGGTCTACTCTTGTCCTTTTTTTCATAGGATGAACTATGATAAAGAGGAGGGACAGGCATGACGATGGATTGGATGAAAAAAATAAGCATACTATGCGTATTAATAATTCTCTGTCTCGATTTCACTGTCGGAGCAAGTGAAGATCACAATTGGGTTCAGTTAAATCGGTCAACTGATACGATTTTAAAATATGTCAAAGATTATCATTACGAGGAAGCTTTAGAACTTCTTGAAAAATTTTCTGATGATTTTCTTCAATTGGAACGTGATGAAAATGACTTAACGATGACTCAATTACAAGTGATCACAGAAACATATGAAGATGCTGTTGAAGCAGTTAAGAGGACATCACTACCACACGAGAAAAGGGTCCAACAAGTATATAAATTACGTTTACTTACAGATGTCTTTTTGAATAACCATGAACCATTGTGGAAACAAACGGAGCCTCTATTTCAGAACGAGCTGTCAAAAATGTTGGAAGACATATCTAACGAATCATTTCCTGAAGAGACGAATATTACTCGCTTAATCGCTTATTATAAAACCGTTGAACCAGCATGGCATGTGAGTTTGTCTGATTCGCAATTTCAACGCTTGCATTCCCAAGTGGTATTTCTGAAAAAGATGTCAGAAGGTACGCCATCAAAAACGGAGTGGGAAAGACATATTGAGCTTCTACAGCAATCATTTACAGAAGTATTCGAGGGTAATAATGTTGAAGAAGATACTGATCCATCTCTTTACTGGTTTATTATCACAGTGAGTAGTGCCATTTTTAGCGGTCTCACATATGCCGGTTGGAAAAAGTATGTAGGGCATAAGGACCGAAAGAAACACATGTCTAATCGGAAAAGTGAAAGAGGGTAAAAAGTCAAATTTGTTGACAGCTTAGTTCGGATTGACTAAGATTATAATAAATTCACAACAGTGAAAAACAGGAGGAATCAATTATGTTTGGATCTTTAGGCGGATACCTAATATATATTGCCATTTTAATGATTATCCCATTATGGGCCCAGTCCCGAGTTAAAAATACGTATCGTAAATATTCACAAGTAGCTTCATCATCTCGTATGAGTGGTGCCGAAGTTGCAAAGCAAATCTTAAATGATAATGGTCTTTATGATGTAAATGTTGAACCTATCAAAGGTCGATTAACGGACCACTATGATCCCAGGAAAAAAGTAGTCAGACTATCAGAGCATAACTATTACGGCCATTCTGTTGCTGGTGCAGCAGTTGCTGCCCATGAAGTAGGGCATGCTCTTCAAGATGCAGAAGGATATAGTTTCTTGAAATTTCGATCTGCTTTAGTCCCGGTTGCAAGCTTCGGATCAAACATTTCTATTTTTTTAATATTAGGCGGGATGCTTTTAACAATAACTGAATTGTTCCTTGCGGGGATTGTTCTCATGTCTTTTGCTGTATTATTCCAACTCGTGACCTTACCTGTGGAATTTAATGCGTCAAGCAGAGCGATGGATCAAGTAGTGTCTCTTGGGGTTATCCGTAATGATGAAGAGCGAGAAACAAAGAAAGTGTTGGATGCTGCAGCGTTAACTTATGTAGCTGCGGCGTTAGTGGCTGTAGCCGAGTTAGTTCGTTTTATTTTAATGTATGTCATGATGAATAGAGATTAACGTTGACTATTATAAGATATAGAATATCAAAAGCTTCATGGGGACGATATGTGTCCATGAAGCTTTTTAAACGTGTGAGGGAATAGCGGAGCCACCCTTAAACATTCATAATCTTGTTAAGTTTTGAAAGTGTTATTTATTAAGAAGGAGTCCTTAAAGAAAGAATGAGTTCTCCTTATAAATCAAAAGGCTTTTTATTTTCGTCAAGAGTAAAGCCCTCACCTAATACGTCTTGTACATCTGTTAACGTTACAAAGGCATGAGGATCCACCTTTGCAATAAGATTTTTAAGACGAACCATTTCATTCCTGCCCACAACACAATATAAAACGTCTCGATCATGTCCTGTAAAAGTTCCCTTCCCCTTAAGAATGGTGGCACCTCTGTCCATTTCACGCATAATGGTAGAGGAGATATCAGAGGCGTGGTCCGAAATAATCATGGCAGCTTTTCCTGAATATGCACCTTGCTGCATGAAATCGATGACTTTAGCAGATACGAACACAGCGAGTAACGTATACATAGCTTCTCTATAATTTAAATAAAATAAAGACGAAGTAATGACCAACGCATCAAAGATAAACATTGTTCGTCCCATGCTCCAGCCAAAGTACTTAAAACCGAGCTTAGCAATGATATCCACACCGCCCGTCGTCCCACCGAACCTAAAGACGACACCTAGCCCTGTACCGATAAATACCCCAGCAAAAAGGGCAGCGAGTGTCAAGTCATCATCCAAAGGGAGAGCAAACCACTTATAGCGCTGAAAAAGCCATAAAAACACGGAGACGGCAACAGTGCCAATCAACGTGTAAATAAATGCGTTCCTCCCTAAAACTTTCCACCCTAAGATGAACAGTGGTATATTTAAGACAATATTTGAGTAAGCGGGATCAATATTTAAAATAAAATATAAAATAAGCGTAATACCAGTAAAGCCTCCGTCTGCTAAATTATTTTCCATATTAAAATAAACGAGTCCAAAAGACATAATCGCAGTCCCTAATAAAATAAAAAAGATATTTTTAAATTGAATTTTTGCAATCATATCGCACCTCCTTATGTTACCATCAATGTGATTTATTATATAAGATCAGAGGAATAGGATCAATTTAATTAAAAATATTTGTCAAAAAGGTTTGTTTTCGCTACGATAAGCGTGGGAGCCTTTAGAGTAATGAAAGGAACGTGGTTTAAACATGGCAGAAAAATCTATTGCCGACATGCAACAAGAGGTTGATGCTTACATATCGCAATTTAAAGAAGGCTATTTTTCGCCGTTGGCTATGATGGCGAGACTAACAGAAGAAATGGGAGAATTAGCAAGGGAAATAAACCATTTCTACGGAGAAAAACCGAAGAAACATTCCGAAGAAGAAAAGTCAATGGAACAGGAAATGGGAGATGTATTATTTGTTATGATTTGCATGGCAAATTCTTTAGACATTGATCTTGAAGAAGCTTTCCGCCTCGTGATGAGTAAATTTCAAAAAAGGGATAAGGATCGCTGGACAAAAATTGAGGAATCGGAGGAAACGACATGATAAATATAGTCATAGCAGGACCACGCGGAAACATGGGGAAGGAAGCAGTGAAAATGGTGACAAAAGACCCTGACTTCCGTTTAACGGCTGTCGTTGATCGTAAATATAATGGTTTTCAAATGAAAGACGTAGAAGAAATGCCAGACCTTGATGTGCCAGTTTTTGAAGATATGGCTGAATGTTTTCAACAGGTGTCATGTGAGGTGCTCATTGACTTAACCAGTCCTGAATCAGGTAAGAAACATATGCTCACTGCCTTTGATTATGGTGTTCGACCTGTAGTAGGAACAACGGGTTTTACAGAGGAGGACATTAAAGAACTTTCTCTTATAGCGGAAGAAAAAGAGTTAGGTGCTATTATCGCCCCTAATTTTGCTATCGGGGCGATCTTATTGATGAAGTTTTCTCAGCAAGCAGCTAAATATCTTTCAGATGTGGAAATAATTGAACAGCATCATGATCGGAAATTAGATGCGCCTTCTGGAACAGCTGTTAAAACAGCAGAACTGATTTCGGAAGTGAGAGAAACTAAACAACAAGGTCATCCTGATGAAACAGAGCAACTTAAGGGAGCTCGTGGTGCAAACTATGAGGGAATGCGTATACATAGTGTTCGCTTGCCAGGACTTGTAGCACATCAAGAGGTTATTTTTGGTGGTGAAGGACAATCGCTGAAGCTGCGACATGATTCTTTTAATAGAGCTTCATTTATGCCAGGGGTAAAACTAGCGTGTGAGACAGTGTTGACATTACCGGGACTTGTTTATGGTCTAGATCAGATCATTGACTAGGTCAAACGGGTTTAATGACATGCTAACTGATACTCTAAATAATTTTTCAATCTCGTTAAGTATAGTTGCATATAATAAAATAAAATTTATAAAACCGACTCATTATAGAAGATGGAGGGTACTTTTATGAATATAGCGTTCATTGCCCATGATAAAAAGAAAGATGATATTGTGCGATTTGCAATGGCTTATGAAAAAGTATTAGAAAGCCACGAGCTATTTTCCACGGGGACCACAGGTAAACGAATCATGGCAGAGACGTCCTTAAAAATTCATCGATTCAAGTCCGGACCATTAGGTGGAGATCAGCAAGTAGGTGCACTTATTGCAGATAACAAGATGGATTTAGTTATATTTTTTAAAGACCCTCTCACAGCACAGCCGCACGAACCTGATATTACAGCACTTATAAGACTGTGTGACGTATATACGATTCCTTTAGCTACCAATATGGCGACTGCGGAAATCTTATTGTCAGGCTTACAACGTGGTGAATTCAAATGGCGAGAAATAATTAAAGAGGAAAAGCAATATGACGAGCTTTAAATACGATATCATGGCTGTCGGTGCTCATCCAGACGATGTTGAAATTGGGATGGGTGGTACCATAGCGAAATATACACGTTTAGGTAAAAAAGTGGTGATCGTTAATTTAACTGAAGCTGAACTATCTTCAAATGGAACAGTTGAAATCAGGCAAAAAGAAGCAGAAAATGCGTGTGAACAACTAGGGATACAGGCACGTGTACAACTTCGATTCCCTGATAGAGGCCTTCTAGCATCTCGCCAGCAGGCGACTGATGAGCTCGTGACATTAATAAGGCAATATAGGCCACGACTCGTGTTTGCCCCTTTCCATAAAGATCGTCACCCTGACCACGGACATTGTGGTGATATATGTCGAGAAGCTGTTTTCTCTGCTACTATAAAAAACTATTTACCACTTGAATCTAGTAAGCGTTTTTACGTACAAGCTTTATACTACTATCAAATTAACGGCACCTCACAACCAGATTTTCTTATCGATATTAGTGGTGATCAAGAAACGAAATACAAGGCATTAGCATGCTTTAAGAGCCAATTTAATCAAGAGACTAATTCACTCAAAACACCTTTGAATTCTGGATATATAGACTTATTGCAAGCAAGAGAAAAACTGTTAGGTGCTGAAGCAGGTACTTCTGCAGCAGAAGGTTTTTTTTGCGAAAAACCACCACTTATACATGATCTGTTAGGAGACTCAATAAAATGACCTATAAAATTGGGATTACATGCTATCCTACCGTAGGTGGTTCTGGAGTAGTAGCAACTGAATTAGGCAAAGCACTGGCTGAAAAGGGACATCAGATTCATTTTATTACGTCTAGTTTACCTTTTAGACTTGACGAACAAAAGGCAAATATTTATTTTCATGAAGTAGTTGTTAATCAATATTCTGTCTTTCGCTACCCTCCATATGATCTTGCTTTAGCAAGTAAAATGGCTGAAATAATAAAGTGTGAAGAACTTGATATCTTACATGTTCACTACGCTATTCCACATGCTATAAGTGCTTATTTAGCAAAAGAGATGGTCGATCGAGATGTGAAAATAGTCACGACACTTCATGGGACTGATATTACAGTGCTAGGTTATGACCCTTCGTTGTCCGATATGATTAAGTTTGGAATCGAAAAATCTGATGCAGTTACAGCTGTTTCCCGTGACTTAATTCACCAAACAAAATCTCTTTTACATATTCAACGATCAATTTCACCAGTCTATAATTTTGTTGATGAACGAATCTATTATCCTAGGGAAACTGACGAGTTGAGAAAATCTTTTGAAATAGACTCAGATGTTCATATCATTTCACATGTCTCTAATTTTCGTAAAGTTAAACGAGTACAAGATGTGGTACGTGTTTTTGAAAAAGTACAACAAAAAACGAGAGCTGTTTTAATGTTGATTGGCGAAGGACCAGAGTTACCAGTCATTAAAGACCTTGTGAAAAACTTAAAACTCTCTCACCTTGTCTTTTTCCTTGGTAATCAAAAGAGAGTTGCAGAAATCGTTTCAATGAGTGATGTAAAATTACTGCTTTCTGAAAAAGAGAGTTTTGGACTTGTCATTTTAGAAGCGATGGCATGCGGTGTCCCTGTCATAGGGACAAATATAGGTGGAATACCGGAAGTTATCGAGGATGGGAAAAGCGGTTTTATTTGCGAAGTGGGGGATATTGAGAGTATTGCAGCTCGAACACTTTATTTACTTAAAAATCCGATGGTAAGAAAACAAATGTCACAGGAAGCATTAAAGCGAGCGACCGTCACATTTCATCAAAATCGAATTGTAGCTGATTATGAACAAATTTATCATAATGCATTGAAAGAGTTGAGGTAATATGAACGGGGAAAAGGCTGGCCGATACGTCATAACGACATTAGAAGCAGCGGGCTACTCTGCATACTTAGTAGGTGGGGCTGTTAGAGATTATTGTAGAGGTGTTACAAACCGAGACATAGATGTGGCTACCTCAGCAAACGTGGAGGACATCCAAACTCTTTTTACGAAAACAATTGATGTGGGGATAAAGCACGGTACGCTCGTCATTCCTATTATGGGAATACCTGTGGAAGTAAGTACGTTTAAAGGTCAGACAATTGAAGAAGATTTATCAAAGAGAGACTTTACTATAAATGCCATGGCTATTGGGAAAGATGGACACTTGATTGACCCATTTGGCGGACAGCAAGATGTGAGTAAAAGTGTTTTAAGAACGATTCATAATAGTGACACACCGTTTATTGAGGATCCTCTTCGCTTATTAAGAGCTTTAAGGTTTGCGTTGACGTTTAACCTCATAATTGATCATACGACCCAAATCCATATTAATCATCACGCGAAATTAATTCATAATACGGCAGTGGAAAGAATAGCTAATGAAATTGAGAAAATGACTAAACCAGTTATGCTGAGAAGGGATTGGAAAAGGCTATTCTCTCAACCACTCATAGCAGAATTGCCGTTCGTTTTTAGTGATGAACAAATTTCAAATATATTAAAGAACTATAAAGAGGCGACTCTTTTTAATAGTCCTTTAGCTTGGTGGGTATATGTGTTATATCAGCCATCTCATGATAAAATGCGAGAGGCTCTTAATTTTTATAAGCGATCTAAAGAGCTTTCTAAAAATGTGTTAATGATTCAACAGTCGGTTAATGATTATTTTGAGCATGGTTGGCAAGACTGGGATGTATATCGGTTAGGTGAGGAACGTCTTCATATTGCTATGTCTCTTCTTAATGATTTAACAAAAGGAAACTTTGACGCGACATTTTGGCAAAGAAAATTTCTCATGTTGCCGATAAAAAAGAAAGAGGATATGTACATAAATGGGAAAATCATCCTTTCTCACTACGCAGACTTGTCTGGTCGGGAGTTAGGTAGAGTATTAGACCAGTTAGAAAGAGATGTCGTAGCTGGTGTTTTAAAAAATCATGAAAAAGCTTTGTTAGATAGAGTTGAAGAGGTGTTGAATAAATGAAAGGGCAAGTACTTAAGTTACTCAGAGAACATAATACAACTTTTCTCTCTGGCGAAAAGATGAGTCAAGTGATAGGGTGCAGTAGAACGGCTATTTGGAAACATATAGATGCGTTACGTAAGGAAGGCTATGATATTGTTGCTAGTCAAAATAAGGGCTATCAACTTAGAGACACGTACCCAATGTTAAGTGAACATGAAATCTTGTCATATTTGCCTAATGATTCTCTATTTACAAATGTCATCTTTTACCGATCAATTAATTCAACTCAGATGGCTGCACAAAAGCAGGTGAGTGATGGTATGACTCACGGTACTTTAGTTGTTGCTGATGAACAAACAAATGGAAAAGGGAGACTGGGGAGGACATGGCATTCTGAAAAGGACTCAGGTGTGTGGATGAGCTTAATCGTCAAACCAGACATTGCTTTTGAACAAGCGCCACAACTTACACTGCTAACTGCGGTTTCTGTAACACGTGCTATTGAAAAGCTGTCAAAGGTCAACGTAACGATTAAATGGCCTAATGACCTTTTAATCAATGGAAAGAAAGTGTGTGGAATTCTGACAGAAATGCAGGCAGATACTGATCGGTTATTATCGGTTATTATTGGCATTGGTTTAAATGTAAACCATAAGCAATTTCCTGACCCATTAACGGATATAGCTACTTCCCTTTTTATTGAAACAGGTAAAACCTATGATCGTTCCCAGCTAATAGGGGGGATATTAGATGAATTCACTAAACTTTACCAGCTTTATTTAGATGATGGCTTCACTATAATTAAACCTTTATGGGAAGCGCATGCTTCGTCAACTGGAAAGAAGATAAGTGCAAGAACTGCGACAACTGTAATTGAAGGAATAGCATTAGGTATTGATAACGAAGGTGTCTTACTGTTAGAAGATGAAGCTGGCAAGGTACATAAAATATATTCGGCTGATATAGATTTACATTAACAGAGAAATAATCGTGATGACGTCATAGCGTAATGTATGAGACGCTTGGCGTCTTTTCCAAATTGCTTTATAATAAAGACAGGACAGTATCGGTTACGAGCTGTACCATGAAGTGTAAGTACAACTAAAATGAATGGCTGCCTTGATCCAGCGCGGACGGGGACAGAGGGTTGAACAAGAAACAGTGACATGGTAAGTAGGGCCGTCCAGCATTAGATCTTGCTGGTGTCTTTTCCCGTGTTCCTGATAAGCTCAAAGTAACCTTCTCTCCAATCGAGAAGGTTTTTTCATTGAGTAGCTGTCTTAGTTAGTCATTTTTTCACCTATTATTAGGGGAAGGAATAACGTAAAAATGGCAGCTTGTTCAAATGGTATCCTTCTTTCCCTTTCAAATTGAAAGGAGTAGGAGAATGAAAACGACAAAAGACTTTAAAAAGATGAAAAAAAATGGCGAGCAAATTGTTATGGTAACAGCGTACGATGCGCCAGCAGCGGGGATAGCTGAAACTGCAGGTGTAGATTGTTTACTTGTTGGAGATTCCCTCGGAATGGTCGTATTAGGCTATGAATCCACAGTACCTGTCACACTGGATGATATGGTGCATCATACGAAAGCAGTTAAACGAGGCGCTCGTGAGACATTTATTATAACTGACATGCCCTTTCTCACGTATCATTCGTCACGTTCAGAGACGATAAAGCATGCTCGAAGATTAGTTCAAGAAGCAGGGACCCATGCTATTAAAATGGAGGGGAACGGCGATGTCCTTACTTACACGAAATATCTTGTTGATGCTGGCGTTCCTGTTGTCAATCATTTAGGTTTAACTCCCCAATCAGTAGGTGTATTTGGCGGCTACCATGTTCAAGGGAAACAAGAAAGGGATGCTGAAAGGTTAAAAAACGATGCGATTAAAACAGAAGAAGCAGGTGCATGTATGCTTGTCCTTGAATGTGTCCCTGAATCATTAGCTCAACAAATTTCTCAGTTATTAACTATTCCTGTTATCGGTATAGGCGCCGGGAGATTTACTGATGGTCAAGTGCTCGTTTACCACGATATTATCGGATATAATGACGGTCATGTACCGAAATTTGTAAAACAGTATGCCGATATAAATGAAATAGTAAAAAACGCCATCAGTCAGTTCAGTTATGATGTGAAAAAAAGACATTTCCCTGAACAAGCACATGTCTTTCAGCCGCTAGAAACGAGTGTGTCACACCTCTACGGTAAAGGTGATATAACGTGATAAAACACATTAAAAATATTGCCCGGATGAAAGAGGAAGTTGCGCAATTAAAGGCAGATGGAAAAACGATTGGTTTTGTACCCACAATGGGTTTTTTGCATGATGGGCATTTACAACTCGTAGAAAAAGCGAAACAACAGGTAGATGTTGTGATAATGAGTATCTTCGTAAATCCACTTCAGTTTGGTGAAAATGAGGATTTTGATAGTTATCCTAAAGACTTAGAAAAAGATTTACATCTAGCAGAGCAGCATGGTGTTCACCAGTTATTCACCCCTACTGCAGCTGAGATGTATCCTGACACTATGAGTATTAAAATGATTGTGCAAAGAGGAGCAGATATTCTGTGTGGTTCAAGTAGACCTGGCCACTTTGATGGGGTAGCTACAGTCGTTATGAAACTATTTAACATTATTGAACCTGACATCGCTTATTTTGGAATGAAAGATGCTCAGCAGGTGGCTATTATAAAGCAAATGGTAGCTGATTATCATTTAAATCTTACCATCGTGCCTGTCCCTACTGTAAGAGAAAAAGATGGGTTGGCAATGAGTTCGCGTAACGTCAATTTATCACATATGGAAAGGCAGGAAGCTCCTCACATTTATAAAACACTTGCTGAAGCAAAAAACAAGGCGTTACAAGGACATTTTAAGACGGTGGCTGGGCTTGAGGACTGGGTGAAACAAGCGCTGAAAAGGGACTTGAAGTTGGGGCGAATTGATTACATTACATGTCTAAAATTCCCGGAACTAATACGTCCAGGTGCACTAACAGGAAGTGTTATACTGGCTACTGCTGTTCACTATGAACAAGTGAGACTTATTGATAATGTTATGTGGGAACAATTTCCTATTTAAATAATAAGGAGAGATAATCATATGTATCGTGAAATGATGAGTGGTAAAATTCACCGGGCAACAGTCACAGAAGCAAACTTAAATTACATTGGAAGTATTACGATTGATAGCGATCTTTTAAATGCAGTTGGCATGTTAGAGAATGAAAAAGTTCACGTTGTTAACAACAATAATGGTGCTCGCCTTGAAACGTATATTATAGCTGGAACTCCTGGCTCAAAAACCATCTGTTTAAATGGCGCTGCGGCCCGTTACGTTCAACCAGGAGATAAAGTTATTATTATGTCGTATAAGTGGATGGAAGAGAGGGAAGCTCATAAACATGTCCCTACTGTTGCTATTTTGAATGATCAAAACGATATTCTAGACATACTGGGGACTGAACCAGAAGCGACGATTAAATAATTAAAAAACTCTCTTAACAGCTTATAGCATGTTAAGAGAGTTTTTAATGGCTTATAAGAGTTATAGAATTGGTTAGTCTGGTTTATCACAAATAAGCGTCCGTAAAACACCCACTGATTGAAGGTTCGTTTGTATGCATCGAGGCCATTTCTCTGATGGAAATGGGTGCTTCGCGGCCTTGTGCATGCTACAATAAGACAGGACATCACATTATATGTATTGAGATGATTAAAATGACCGTCCTTAGAAAGAAGGTAAATGACGATGACGCGTTTTGTTGTTTTAGATGTTGAAACGACAGGGGTTGCTTTTTCAAAGGGCGACCGAATTATTCAATTAGCTTATGCTGTTGTTGAAAATGGGGAAATTACGGACAATTATGCGACCTATCTAAATCCAGATAGGGCTATACCGCCTTTTATAAAAACGTTGACTAACATTACTGATGAACATGTGGTGCACGCCCCGACATTTGATTCAATTGCACCTACACTTTTACAAGCTTTAGAAGGGGCTTATTTCGTGGCTCACAATGTAGAGTTTGATTTAAATTTTATTAATGACGAATTAATACATGCTGGGTATACACCTTTTCAGGGACCTTTATTAGATACAGTAGAGTTAGCCCGCATTGCATTTCCTACAGAAGACAGTTTTCGTTTATCCGAATTATCTGAGCGGTTTGATATGGCTCATACTACACCTCATCGTGCTGATAGTGATGCTAATGCCACTGCCTTATTACTCATGGAGATATTTCAAACGTTTGAAACATTGCCTTTACTCACTTTACAACAGCTTGAGAAATTAACTCCTGCCTTAAAAAGTGATCTAGGTGCGTGGCTTAGTGAGCTTATCGCAAAAAAAACGGGCCACCCTCATTTTACTGAAGAGATTGATACGTATCGAGGGCTAGCTTTTAAAAAACAAAGGCTGATAGACGAAGAAGAGGATGTAGAAACGAGTGAAGTCGTTCCAACAGTTGACACACTTCTCCATCAAACTTTAATGAATGACATGAGTATGGCAGATAAAATGCCTGCTTATGAACTTCGAGAAGGTCAAATTGACATGATACGATTTATAGATAAAGTTTTTAAAGAGGATAGTATTGGACTCATTGAAGCTGGTACAGGTACAGGGAAAACATTGGGCTACCTTATCCCTGCCGCCATTTTTGCGAAAAGGTCAAATGAACAGGTCGTGATTAGCACCGAAACGATACAATTACAAGATCAGCTATTAAAAAATGAACTATCTACGTTAAAAAAAGTGTTACCTTTCTCAATCAAAACTGCTTTGTTAAAAGGACGGGGGCATTATCTCTGCTTGCAAAAGTTTGAAAACCTTTTGCATAAAGATCCAATGCCGTCTTACGATCGAACTTTGTCAAAGGCACAAATTTTAGTTTGGCTTACCATGACAGATTCAGGTGATGTAGAAGAGTTAAATCTTGCTTCAGGCAATACGCGTTTTTGGTATGAAATAGCGAGTGATGCTAAATCATGCGCTAATCCATCGTGTCCATGGTTTACTCGCTGTTATTATCAGCGAGCAAAAAAGAAAGCGAAACAGGCCGATTTAATCATTACAAATCACTCGCTCTTGTTTACTGATATGGTTGCTGATCATCAAGTTATTCCTAAATACGCCACATTAATCGTTGATGAGGCACACCATCTTGAAGAAACGGCCACGAGACAATTAGGTGAAAAACTGGATTATTTAACGATTACCCAAGTGTTAAATGATGTTACTAGCCGTGATAAAGTCGAATGGCTACCTGAGGCCATAATGAAACTTGCACCTGAATATATGCAAGAGAAAGCTGAAAATATCGCACGTGTTTCAACGGATTTTAAGCAAGAATGGAATGATCTCTTTATTCAAATGAACCACTACGTTACACGGGGAACGGCAGGTAAAAATGAAACAGGCCGGTTATCTAAAATCATCGAACTGTCTGACCAAAAATGGCTAAATGTAAGGGAGACAGCTGCCAGATGTGAGCACTTATTTAAGGCGTTATTAATAACGATTCATGACATTATCCAAAAAATAGATGATGCATTTGAGCAAGATGAGGTTCATCCGACAAATGAACAACGAAGAGAGCGCGAATGGTTACATTCAATTTTATATCAAATAGAAAGTCAATATATGGCATTTAATCACTTGATTCTTCAGCCACAAGAGAGTGATGTGTACTGGCTTGAAGTGGAAACGAGAGGACCTAAGCAGTCCATTTCTATTCAAAGCTCACCTATCACTGTAGCTGACCGGCTAGCTGATGATTTCTTTACTCATAAAAAACGAATCATTTTGACATCAGCAACCTTGACCGTTAACAACAAATTTAATTACATGATCCAGCGGCTTGGACTTGAAGATTTTCCAGTAAAAACAAAGCAAGTCGCATCACCTTTTTCTTGGTCAGATCAAGTGGCCTTAATGGTTCCTGAAGACATGCCGCTTATACAAGATGCCGGTGAAGAAGCCTATATCGAAGCAGCTGCTTTACAAATCTATCGAACGGCCCAAGTGACGAAAGGTAAAATGCTCGTTTTATTTACCTCTTATGATATGTTAAAACGCACTTATGCTCATTTGAAAGATATGCTGGACGATTCGTTTATGATTGTTGCTCAAGGCATTCATACAAAGAGTCGCTCAAAATTAACTAAAAACTTCCAACAATTTGAGCAATCGATTTTATTAGGAACGAGTAGCTTTTGGGAAGGTGTCGACATTCCAGGTAGTGATTTAAGTTGTATCTTAATGGCTAGATTACCATTTAGTCCTCCTAACGACCCTGTTTTTAAAAAGCGATCAGATTCATTGAAAGAGCAAGGTGACTCTCCTTTTATGAAACTGGCATTGCCCCAGGCAGTGATAAGGTTTAAGCAAGGGTTTGGTCGTTTAATTAGACGTTCTACTGATAAAGGTGTTGTCATCGTGTTAGATCGGCGACTTGTGACAACACGATATGGGAAATCATTCATAAATTCGCTACCAAAAGAGATTCCTTTTATTCAAGAGTCAATGGATGTATTAGAAGATCATATGACTGACTGGTTTAATGACCTACAAGAAAACGAGAATAGGAGTGAGAATACATGACTCTTATCATCCACTCAGTGACCATTATAACCCTTGAACAACGCGATGATATCTTTCAAGGCTATGTCGTTATTGAAGATCATAAATTTACAAAGGTAGCGAAAGGGAGTCCAACAGAAGAAGAACAACAAACAGCTAGTCGAATCTTAGATGGTAAAGGTAAATGGTTAATGCCTGGGTTAGTTAACACACATGGTCATTTAGGAAGTGCTCTCTTAAGAGGAGCAGGAGATGATATGCCATTAATGACGTGGTTAAAACAAGTCATGTGGCCCAATGAAGCTCAGTTTGACCATGAAACAGTTTTAACTGCTGTACAGGTAGCGATGATGGAAATGATAAAATCAGGAACAACGACTTTTTTAGACATGTATCATTTGCATATGTCAGACATAGCTGAAATCGTCATTGAGAAAAATCTTAGAGCTGTTTTGTGTAGAGGGATGATTGGACAATGTTCCCAAGCCGAACAAGAGAAAAAGCTGGCAGAAAGTACGACTTTTTTTAAAAATTATCACGGAGAAGGAGAAGGACGAGTCTTTATTGCTTTGTCGCCGCATGCCCCTTACACATGTCCTCCTGCCTTTTTAAAACGCGTGGCTGAGACAGCTGGTAAACATCACATGATGATTCATACGCACGTATCAGAGACTCGAAACGAAGTAGATAAGCATGTGAGCGAGTATGGTATTCGGCCAATCCTTCACCTTAAAGAGCTCGGGATATTTGAGCATCCAGTTCTACTAGCTCATGCGGTTCATGTTGACGAGACTGAACTGACAATTATTAAAGAGGCTGAAGCAGCTATATCGCATAATCCCATTAGCAACCTTAAGCTTGGGTCTGGCATTGCGCCATTAAAGCAATTTCATGCGTTAGGTATTACAGTGAGCTTAGGGACTGATTCTACGGCAAGCAATAATAATTTAGATTTATTTGAAGAAATGAGGATGGCTGCATTACTTCATAAAGGGGTCAATGAAGACCCTACAGTCACAAATGCGTTTGATATATTGAAGATGGCAACTTCTCAAGGAGCAACGTCTTTACAGATTGAAAATACAGGTGTTATTGCGCCAGGATATCAAGCAGATTTTATTTTAATTAATCCAGCAACCCCACACCTCACTCCAAATAATGAGGGGACCATCATGTCTCATTTAGTTTACAGCTGTAAAGGTAGTGATGTGACAGATGTTTTCATCAATGGTTCACCTGTTTATGAAAATGAGGAATTACAACTGTTTGATGAGGAGAAGCTTTTATTTAATGCGAATTTATTAGCAAAAAAGTTCATATAGACACAAACATGATCCCTTAATTATGATAAAATTAAAATCATAGGTTTTAAAGGAATGGTACGAGGAGGACAGAAAGATGGGGTTAGCAGGCAACAAACAGTTAGCTTCAGTGGCGGTTGAACGCAGTGATGACCTATATAAAATAGTTAATTCATTGAATCGTACACTTAAAAAGAGAGACCTTATGTTTGGTTTGGCGGTAGATGAGACCAATAATCAAAAGATGATTTTCACAATTTATGAAACGTGAGTGATGATGCATGAAAGCGTGGATAATAGCTATATCGGTGATGGTTGTTATCGGTATAGTAGCCTTCTCTATTTATATTTACAATGTCACAATGGATCCGTTAACGTTAAGGGAGGATCAAGCGGTGGCAATTGCTAGGGAAGAAGTAGACTTAGAAGAAGTAATCGATGTGCAATATTATCACGGGCGCCGTTCTTATCAAGTCATTGATGGGATTAATAGCGCTGGTGAAGAGATATACATATGGGTTGAGGAACTAACGGAAGAAGACGAAGATAAAGACAACCTTGACACTAATAATAGTGATGAAGCATCTGACAATGAGGAAGAAAATGAAAACGAGGAAGAGCGTACACCTACTATTAAAACAAGGTTACACTCTGAAGGTCTAACTAGAGAAGAAGCACTAGAGATTGCGCAATCAGAGCTTGACATAAAAAAAGTAAATTCAGTTAAGCTAGGAATGGCTGGGTCAACTCCCGTCTATGAAATTAGTTACATCGATACGTCTGACCGCCACTCTTTTTACTATATTAGATTTGAAGATGGGACATATATTCGACATTATCAATTTAATCCTTAAAGCGGGTAATACTAAAATTCACGATAGAAGGAGCGATTTCAGATGGAATTCTCACCACGTGTCACATCAATAACACCATCCTCTACATTAGCCATTACTGCAAAAGCAAAGGCATTGAAAGCGGAAGGGCATGATGTCATAGGACTTGGAGCTGGGGAGCCCGATTTCAACACTCCGGCATACATTATTGAAGCCAGTTATCAATCGATGGTTGAGGGTCACACGAAATATACGCCAGCTGCAGGTTTACCTGATCTTAAAAAAGCGATAAGTGAGAAATTTAAAAAAGATCAAGGTATTCAGTATGAAATCGATGAAATTATTGTAACGAGCGGTGCAAAGCACTCACTTTCCTTACTTTTTCAAACCATTTTGTTAGAAAATGAAGAAGTCATCATTCCTTCTCCTTATTGGGTAAGTTATCCAGAACAAGTCAAGATAGCTGGTGGGAAACCAGTTTTTGTTGAAGGTAAAGAGGCGTCTCAGTTTAAAATAACGGTTAATCAATTAAAAGAAGTGGTGACGGAAAAAACGAAAGCATTAATTTTAAATTCTCCTAGTAATCCTACTGGTGTCATGTATGAAGAAGATGAACTTAAAGCAATAGGTGAGTTCTGTTTAGAACATAATATCTTAATTGTTTCTGACGAAATTTATGAGAAACTTATCTATGAAGGGAAGCAGCACGTATCCATTGCTCAGCTATCTGACGCATTAAAGGAGCAGACATTAATTATAAACGGTGTCTCGAAATCTCATTCCATGACGGGATGGCGAATTGGCTATACGGCAGGGAACAAGGAGATTATAAAGCGAATGTCGAACGTAGCTAGTCATACGACGTCTAATCCAGCTGTTATGTCTCAATATGGAGCCATTGCTGCTTATACAGAGGATGATGGTTCAGTTGAAACGATGCGCAAAGCGTTTGAAGAGCGACTAAATACCGTTTATGATAAACTAACAGCTATATCAGGATTTTCTTGCGTAAAACCGCAAGGAGCCTTCTACCTTTTCCCTAATGTAAAAGAAGCTGTAGCAAGTAGTCCATTTAACACGACAGATGAGTGGGTAAAAGCGCTACTTGAAGAAGAAAAAGTGGCAGTAGTTCCAGGGAGTGGATTTGGTGCTCCTGATAATATTAGACTGTCTTATGCTACAAGCCTTGATCAATTCGAAGAGGCACTGAAACGAATTAAGGCATTTGTTGAAAAATACGCTTGATTAACATGAAAGACCATGCTTCTTATATTAGTCATTAAGGTGACGTATTAGACATGCACAACATCCCGCAGGCAACAACATCCCGCAGGCACTTGGTAGTCATCGATCAGGTGCCCTGTCTATGTCATTGACTTCCTTTTTCACTGACAGGTATAATATTAACGGCAACACATGAATGATATGAAGAGACTTTTGGAGGTATCAGTGTGAAAACAACTATTTCAGAAGTAGGGCAGTATGTAGGACAAACTGTCACTATAGGTACGTGGCTAGCAAATAAACGTTCAAGTGGTAAGATTGCTTTTCTTCAACTTCGTGATGGAACTGGTTTTATTCAGGGCGTTCTCGTGAAAGCTGAAGTTGGGGAAGAGGTGTTTAAACAGGCTAAAGAGTTAACTCAAGAAAGCTCTCTGTACGTAACTGGAACGGTGAGAGAAGATGATAGAGCACCATCAGGATTTGAATTAACTGTTGAGAGCTTTGAAGTGATTCATGAAGCAACTGATTATCCAATTACCCCTAAGGAACATGGAACCGAATTTCTCATGGATCACCGCCATCTATGGCTTCGTTCTAAACGACAGCATGCGATTATGAAAATCAGAAACGAGATTATCCGTGCTACATATGAATTCTTCAACGACAATGGGTTTGTTAAAGTAGACCCTCCAATTTTAACTGGGAGTTCAGCAGAAGGAACGACAAACTTATTTCATACGAAATACTTTGATGAAGATGCCTACCTATCTCAAAGTGGCCAGTTATATATGGAAGCTGCTGCTATGGCCCTCGGGAAAGTATTTTCCTTTGGCCCTACATTCCGTGCAGAAAAATCAAAAACACGACGTCATTTAATTGAATTTTGGATGATAGAACCTGAAATGGCGTTTATGGACCATGAGGAAAGTCTAGCATTGCAAGAATCTTACGTTAGCTTTATTGTTCAGTCTGTCCTAGCGAATTGTAAATTAGAGCTAGAGGCACTTGAACGAGACACAAGTAAATTAGAAAATGTTAAAGCACCATTTCCAAGAATCAGTTATGATGAAGCGATTGAATTTTTACAACAAGAAGATTATGACATTAAGTGGGGAGAAGACTTTGGTGCACCTCATGAAACAGCGATTGCAGAAAAGTATGACAAGCCTGTTTTTATTACAAACTATCCGAAAGACATTAAAGCTTTTTACATGAAACCTCATCCTGAGAGAGATGACGTCGTATTATGTGCTGATTTAATTGCACCAGAAGGATACGGGGAAATTATCGGCGGAAGTCAACGAATCGATGATGAAGAGCTTCTTAAACAAAGATATGACGAACATAATTTATCTGAAGATGCCTACAGATGGTATTTAGACCTACGAAAATACGGTTCAGTACCGCATTCAGGATTTGGACTAGGCCTCGAGAGAACAGTTGGATGGATAAGTGGAACAGAACATGTAAGAGAAACGATTCCGTTCCCACGTTTATTAAACCGTTTATATCCATAAAACAAATTATCAATCAGTGGGAAAAGGACGATACCCCACTGATTGTTAGTTGAGTCAATCAGGACATTACCGACCGTTAGCTCACACCTAAATAGATGTAGCTCTCCTGTCTATTTGGAGTAGGGAGCTTTACGAACGGTTATCTGTGATAAACAGGTTAAATAGGTGGTTTAGGACTGAAACGGAAAACGTTGAACCATTTATTATGTTATAATACTCATGGCATTAAAATGATAGTTTGCTGGTGGGGAGTGGTGTTTCAAAAGTGTGATGACCTCTTTTGAAACACCCTCTTATTTTGTTGCTAGACATAGAAGAAAGTAGGTGACACGCTTGGAAAACCAGCATGTTTTTAAATTATTATCTGAACCACCTTTTACATTACCAGGCTTGTTATTTAAATATTACAAACAGCTCGGTTTAACAGATGAGCAATTCTTAATTCTAATTCATATTCGACAATTTCATCAAGAAGGTAATGACTTCCCTACACCTGATAACCTTGTTGAAAGAATGACGATCACCTCAAACGATTGCGCCCATCAATTAAAAGAACTATTATCAAAGCGATTTATAGAAATTGTTGAGTCTAAAGGGACTGACAATAAAATTTCTGAAATGATCTCTATCGCACCCTTGTTCGAGAAGCTTCAAATGCATTTAAATGAACAATCACAACATGAAGTAAAAGAAGATAAACAATTACAAGAAGGTAAACTATTTCAGAGATTTGAAGAGGAGTTTGCAAGGCCTTTATCTCCTATGGAAATGGAGATGATATCTATGTGGTTAGATGATGACGGACATGAACCGTTTATTATTGAAGCCGCACTAAGGGAAGCTGTGGTGTCGTCTAAACTAAACTTTCGTTATATTGATCGTATTTTATTCGACTGGAAAAAGAACGGGGTTAAAACAATCGAACAAGCGAAAAGCCATGGAGAAAATATAAGGAACCATCAATCAAATCGTCAATTTTCTAGATCGTCAGAGACTAAAAGAGAGAAAAAGCATCCAGGGTATAATTGGCTGGAAGGAGGGAGCAACTAACGTATGTTAACTAAGAGTCAAGTAGAATTTGTCTTAAAGACAATGGGTGACATGTTTCCAGAAGCAGAGTGTGAGTTGACACACTCGAACCCATTCGAATTAACGATTGCAGTCGTCCTTTCTGCTCAAGCGACAGATGCATTGGTTAATAAAGTAACACCAGCGCTATTTGAAAAATATAAAACACCTGAAGATTATGCAGAAGTTCCTCTTGAAGAATTAGAAAATGATATTCGTTCCATCGGCCTCTTTAGAAGTAAAGCAAAAAATATTAAAAAGCTTGCGCAGTCATTAATTGAAGACTACAATGGTGAAGTTCCACGAGAGCGAGACGAATTAATTAAATTGGCTGGAGTAGGGAGAAAGACAGCTAATGTCGTGGCATCTGTGGCATTTAACGAACCAGCGATTGCTGTCGACACCCATGTGGAACGTGTAAGCAAACGATTAGGGATCTGTCGCTGGAAAGATTCTGTGTTAGAAGTAGAAAAAACACTCATGAAAAAAGTCCCAAAAGACGAATGGTCGGTTACACATCATAGACTCATTTTCTTTGGTCGTTATCACTGTAAAGCCCAATCACCAAATTGTATGGCCTGTCCGCTCGTGGCGTTGTGTCGTGAAGGGAAAAAGCGACTTAAGAAAAAGGGAATTGTGGTGGGGGAATGACTACTGTAACAGTTCCACAAGTGTTTATTATGAGACCTTTTTATGAGATAAACGATAAAATGATGATCGATGACACATGTGAATTTTTAAAAGATAGCCATGATTCCTCTTATTGGTTCTATGAAGATATTTTAGCGTATTTACAAATTGAAACTTCTGCTACTTCTCCATGGCTGTATCCCGCTACTTCTATTCAAAAGTTTTTAGATAAATGGAACAATAAAGGAGAATTAGATTTGATTAAATGTTTTGAGAAGCGCAATCGTGCAGCTGCAAAACCTCTTATGCAACAGTATACAGCCTCATATTTGCAAATGATGCAATGGGTGAAACAAAAGCCTTTAACGCATTTAGTCGATGATTATAAAGCTCTTACACATGAGTTATATGCGCCTGTTAATCTGTCTGAGCGTCTATCATTTGTCTTTAATTCGATTGATCATTATCATGCCTTTACCACTTTGCGTCAATTGATTGAAGAGTCAGAGAAAAAATGGGCTGTTTATCTCTCATAGTCATTAACAAGTGACTGGAATAGATGTGATGTTACAAAGCATTCCAAAACGATTCATTAGATATATAGATAAACCTTAATTCTCACAAAAAGATTTCCTTACTAGTGATGAATGGCTAATAGGGACAGGCGATGCTATTTTATCTTTTATCATTCAAGTTCAGAAGTTCCGCCGCGTTTTTTACAATGGGGCGTCTTTTTTTATGTATGTGTAAGAATACATCATGATTATCCGAGTCAAAAAGAAGAAAGAGGGGCCAATAGACAGGCACCTCTTTTAAAAGTATTTATTAATGGTTTATCCATTAGATTCGGAGCTAGCAGGAGAGTTTTCTTGCTCTGTTTCATCTTCTGAATTGTCTTCTTCATTGTTTGGATCTTCCTCTTGCTCATCACCATTATCAGAAGAATTATTCTCATCAGATCCATTATCAGGTAAGTTCTCTTCATTTTCATTTTGTTCATTCTCATTTTCATTTTCTTCGTTTAGTTCATTGTCTTCATCTAGTTCTTCTTCGTCTTCTTCCTCTTCCGGGATGGTTATACTTACAGTCGCCGGGTCGCTTGATAAGTCATCGTTATCATCAGCGATAGCCGTCACACGAATAGAATAAGTTTCACCATACTCTGGATTGGATAAAGTATATTGCGTATCATTTGTTATATCTACTAAGGAATAATCACCGCTACCACCTGTTTGAACTTCTAATCTGAAGCTATAATCGTCTTCAGGATAACTCCAATCAATGTTAATAGCATGAGCTTCTTCATCATAAGTGGCTGAAAGGTTTTCAATACCTTGCGCTTCTTCAAATTCTTGAGAAACGTCTGTTGGCTCAGTTCCCCGTACAAAATATTCTCTAATAATTTCACTATCAGGTGTGAAATCACTTGGTAGTTTACCAGTTGCACGTTCAATTGCTACTTCGACAACGGAATCAGGTTGCACAAAATCGGATGTTTCTCGACCTTCATGTGCATAACTCATTACTTCTCGGAAGATATCCCGTGATATTTGGTGTTCGTTATTGTCCATAATAATTTGACCATCAGCCGGTGTATCGTACCCGGTCCATACGCCGGCTGTGAGCTCTGTTGTATAACCGACAAACCAACCGTCCTTTATAGCTGAGCTAGGAATATTATGTCGTTCTCGTTCATCATCATCGAAGTTACTTGAGCCTGTTTTACCAGCTATCGGAAGTCCAGAAATTTGCGCGGCTGTTCCTGTTCCTGATTCTACAACATCTTTTAACATATCTGAGATCATAAAAGCGGTGTAATCTTCCATGACTTGTTCCGGCTCAGGTGTTAAGTCAATGACACGGCCATCAGGGAATTCTACTTTTCGTACTGTGAAAGGCTCATTATACTCACCCCCATTACCGAAAGCAGCATACGCACCTGTCATTTGATATGAAGACACTTCATTCGTACCAAGGGCTGATGATTCATAGATCTCATCAATTGGCAGGCCGAGACTTTGCCCGAAGTCTTGAGCATTATCTAAGCCGACTTCTTGAATAGCTTTAACGGCCGGGACGTTTAACGAGTCTCTGAGCGCTTCTCGCATTGACACAGAGCCACGGAATGTGCGACTAAAGTTACGAACTGGCGTCGATCCATCAGAGTAATAGTATTCCTCATCCACAATTTGATGATAAGTTGACCATTGTAACTCATTAATGGCTGGACCATAATCTAAAATAGGTTTAATGGATGAGCCTGCTTGACGTCGTGGTTTTGTCGCCCAATTCCAAGATAGGACACCTTCAGCTGGTTCACGCATGCCACCAATTGCCCGGACTTCACCGGTCTGTGTTTCCATTAACGTAATACCTGCTTGAAACATTTCATCAGGAAAATTAATGACATCATCCGATTGCATGACATGCTCCACATGCGTTTGTAAGTCAGTATCAAGGTTTGTATAAATTTTTAATCCACCTGTATAAATATCGCTAGCTTCAATGCCTTCGATGTTATCCACTTCTGCGTATACTTGGTTAATGTAAGATAGATATGGGGTCGTTTCACGGTCTTCACTTGGGTTCAGCTGGTCTTCAACTGAGATAGCCATAGCTGCTTCCGCTTCTTCTTCAGTAATCTTATCGTTAGAAAGCATCCGTTGGATAACTGTGTTACGCCGATTTTCAGCTGCCTCTGGATTATCTAACGGATTATGAGCGTTAGGGCGTTGTGGTATACCAGCCAATAAAGCGGCATCCTCAATTGTCAACTCATCTAAATCTTTACTGAAATAGTAATTAGCAGCTTCAACGACGCCATAACGCGAATCAGAGAAATAGATCGCATTTAAATACATTTCAAGTATTTGATCTTTCGTATACTTTTGTTCAAGCTTAATCGCTAAGTATTGCTCTTGCAATTTTCGCGACAACGTTTTATCAAATTCTAAGAATAAGTTTCTAACGACTTGTTGTGTAATTGTACTGGCCCCTTCTGAGCCAAATCCACCTGTAATATTTGCACGGATGGCTCCCCCAACTCGACGGAGGTCCACACCGAAGTGATCATAAAAACGAGCATCTTCTACAGATATAACCGCATCTATTAAGACATCTGGTACGTCGTCAATATTGGCCATACGTCGATTTTCAGCGGCACTAAGTGTGGTGATTAATTCATCGTTCATATCATAAATCTCAGGGATTAAAGCAAGCGTTAATTTATCTTCATCAAGTTCAGGTGCGTTGCTTACAATGGCAACGACTGCAATAGCACCTACTACAAACATGACTAACATCATGACAGCAGTAGCTGTTAGTATCTTTTTAACTAAACCTTTACGAGGTTTACTTTTGCTAGTTGATTTATTTTTCGTTGTTTTATTCGTTTGCGCTTTTCTGCGCTCTTGTCTAGACATTTTATCAGACATGAGTCATCTTCCTTTCAATCTGTGCAAGTCTGAAAACAGGTTAGCATCGATCTATCATTTTATCTATTATTTTAAGGTAATCAATTCGCGGATGATAACCGAATGGAATCAAATGGCCGCGCTCTTCTATTTCTTTTTTCGGAATAGATTTTCGATTTGTGTCTTGCTTATCATAAAACGACATCAGTTCATGAGCTTCTAAGAGATAAACTTCGTCAAGTAGGGAAAATTTTAATAGGGCAAATGCAATACCATTGTGTTGCATCACTTCTTTCATATGTTGTATTTGGTGTTCATGAAAATTTTTCAACGGGAAACTTGTTTTATTTCGTGTTTCTTTAGCTTCAAAATCAATATATCTCCCTTGAAAAACACCGTTGTAATCTGTTGTAGAAGGCTTTTTAAAGTAGGCTTCAGTGACAACAGCAGCACTCCGTTTCGGGTAGTTTACTTTTACAATTTGTAGCGGTGTAGGTTTTTTGTGAATCACTGCTATTTGATGTGCCCTGTAATAATCGTTTGTTTCATTGATATCTTCTTCAAGAGACATTCCGCGATTACTAAAACGGTCATCTTTATTATTGACGTTCTTTTGGCCGGAAAAGATTCGCTTTTTCTCAAATTTTTTTCCGTTGGGGTAACGAATACTCATCTTCATCAGCGTCCTTCTAAAATATACTGTTTCGGATCACTATATCATACCATATCATGATATTTTTAAAATAGACTAATTGAATTAAAAGAGTAAGTTTCAGTTGAGATGGCATGATAAAACCAACGCCAGTTAATTTGAAGGAGGATGGATGTGAACTGCCAGTTTAGTCAACAGACTATCGATTTTATTCAACAGGTCACCTTTAAATATAATCAAGACAATATTTCGAGAACGGCAGCGTATGCTAACTTTTTTATGGCCAATCCAGAGATACGATGGGCTTACTTAGCTCATATGGTTTCACGAAATGCAGGCTGGTCCATGACAGATTTAACGAGTAAGCCTTATAGGACGTTATTATCAAAAGAATGGCGAAGGCGACTATTTATAACTTATGAACGGGCAAACTGGTTAATATTTTCTGATGCCTACCCTCAGTTAATGATTTATCGGCTTTCAAATGATATGAAGCGTCCCTTATTTTATCTTTTACCTGCCTTTTCAGTCTCACACTGGATGATGCGAGAGTGGGAATATTTTTGGTATTATCGCGACATCAATCGATTACTATATGCTCTCATCATCAATGAACAACATGTTATTGACAATCCTATTGTACAGAGCAATCCCTTTAAGAAAACAGTCTTTCAAACATCCATTTTTAAATGGCAGGAGACGCTGCATTTTAATGTCGTTTTATTCCCTGGTTATATGACGCGTTTATATGGCTGTACAGTGAAAGACTTTACGAGTGTGACAGAACGAATTAAGCTCGGAAATCAGCTCTCATGGTTATTATTTCAATCTCCCTGTAAAAAGGAGATTTATCATTACTTTAAAACGGTGCCGTATACAGGGAGCAGACTAATTGATATACGTAGTCACCTCTCAGGTGAAAGAAGCTTACCACTTAGAGTAACTTTCCCTTATATATGGCATGATGATAAACATAGAATAGATTGGTCAAACGATACAAGGTATAAACCCAATAAAGCGTTACATCGTCACGTGAAACGACCTGTCCAATATGATCTTACTAAATGGTATGCTAAAAAACACCATCAAATGCTGATGGCAGCTCAATTAGTAGCTCATGTGAAAAGAAAGCTTAACAATAGTTAAAACAGAAGTCATTCAGTCATATCTGAAGTAAACAAAATGTTAACTGGTCCGATCGTTTAATAGTTGGTATCCAAGGGTTTTAGAAAGGTATTAAAACATAGAGAAGCTGTCTGCAAAAGTTAAAACTTCCGAGACAGCTCATATTATAAAGGGTTATTAGGTTGAGGGTTTGTCTGGCCCTTTCAATTTTTTATCCGGTTGAGATTTAAAATCCGACGACTGATCCTGTTGGTATGAGTGATTCGACTTTTCTTTTTGTTCTCTTGACTGATTTGATTGTTTTTTTGACATAAAATCACCTCCTCCTCGTTATTTTGTAGTGTGCGCTTCATAAATAAAATGATACGAGGCTGATTTTATCCGTATTGTTCTTTCTTTGCCGAATGTGAACTAGTTTTGTCAAGTTGAAAGGGGATTTTAATCGGGAGAGCGAACAGTTGAGTAACTAAGAAATAAGGAGCGATTACTATGGGGAAAAAAAGTTGGAAAACGAGAGAAATTGCCAAAGCTATTCATGTGAACCCGTCAACTGTTCAGCGTTGGATAAAGTATTTTAATCTAGCTCATAAGGTGAATTCTAACGGTCATTTTGAGATGCCGAACGAGACATATGATCAATTAAAAATTATTAATGCACAGATGAAACAGGGGAAAAAATTGAGTGAAGTGTGTTTGGTGGAAGAAGATAAGGTAGGTACTCAAAGTAAAAAAGTGGCGATGATTCCCGCCATACAGGTGGAAAAGAAAATGGAAGAATTATTGAACCAACTGGATCAGTTAGAGAGAAAGGTGCGTAACAAAGCTGATGATGTTGTTGAATATCAAATTCTCCATCAACGGAAGGAAATCAATGAATTAAACCAAATCATTACTCAGTTATCCACACGAATTAACATCCTGGAAGATCAATTAGTTAATAAAAGTACATCATCGGCAGCTCTAAATGAATCGTCTGGGAAAAAAAGACGGTTAGCAGGTATTTTTAGTTTCTAAGCTTTTCTTTATTTGTTACAATGTCCATGAGGTGACTAACATATGTCTAACGAAGAAATAGAACAACTAATGAAAGATACAAATAAATTAAAGGTATTGAATGAACAGGCTTATCATCTTTACCATACATTTGCACAGACAGAAAAAGAGGCTGACTTCTTTCATGATGTGAAACCTTTTGCAGATAAAATCAAAAACGCACTCAAAAGTTGGAAACCCATGGTCTTAAAGTGGATTGGGAAGGAACGCCCCTCTTATTTACATGCTGAACAAATTGATCAGCTAGAAGACAATTTCGAAATCCTTGCTGTCACGTGTTTTCAAAAGGATGCTAAGAAAAAAAAGATCATGGAGCAGTATAAATCAATTGAGTATACATTGTCCCTTGTGGAAAAATCAGATTCTTAAAGTAGTTGCCTGAAAGAAAGGCGCTACTTTTTCTCATGAGATAATAGTGATAAAGAAGGGGTCGTGACGTGAAAAAGTTTATAGTTGGATGGTTAGTTATCCTTATGTTTTTAACTGCTTGTGATGAAGAAGAGATATGGGCAGATTTAGAAAACAAAGCTGATAAAGAATCACTTATAGCCTTTATGTATGAGTATAAAGAAGCTTGGGAAGAAAGCCTAGAGAGCCAATCTTTCTCATTAATGGAGCCTTTTTTTGTAGGAAATAGTCATGTTTACCATATGGAAAGAAGACAACATCAACAATTAATAGGTGAGAGAAAAATAGAAAGATTCGATGAAGCTCTTAATATTCATGTAGAACAGAATCAATTTGAGGAATATAGAGTTCGTTGGGAAGAGGAGGTCACAGTAGAACAATTTGAGTCATCATTTACAGAGTTACGCCAACGACAGTTTTATATCTCTGAAGGAAGTGATGGTTATCGTATTACTGCTATTGAACGAACTGAAGAAGATAAAGAGGGTTAAAGAAGACTGAATATAAAACCTATTGTGGTAGCTTGCGACACAATAGGTTTTAGTAAAGAACTCATTATATCTTTTCAACATCAAAAACACGAAAGCCTTCAGTTTCTAAATGATTAATCATGTTTTGTAGTATGTCATTTGTCGTGCTTTCCGGTAAAGTGATAATCACCCTTCTGAAAAAAGTGCTTTCATTATCTAATGTCATTAAACTTTGAATATTTGTGAACTTTTTGATACTTGCCACAATATTGCTTAAGGCCCCCTGATATTCATGAGTAGAGACTGTTAAGGTGTATCTACCAGATTGTATTCCCCACGAATCTTCCAGTATCTCCATCACGTTAGCATGAGTTAAAATGCCAGCAAATTGATGTTCAGCATTCAGCACTGCCAAATAAGGATATCGTTTAATACGTGAAAAAATACGAAAAAACGATGCTTGTTCTTCAATATGGACCCTTTCGTCATGAATCAATTTTGTTATAGAATCCTCCCATTTAACAGTATCCTTTACAATAGCACGATAAATGTGTTGAATGTAGATATTCCCTTTGAAATAATTACCGGTATCATCAAGAACTGGTATGCAGCGAAAACCGCTGTCTTCAAGTGTTTTTGCCGCTTCTTTAATAGTGAATGTGGTGTCGCAGTAACGAACATTTTCTTTTGGGATGACATTATACTTGATTTTCATAACGTTGCCGAACACTCCTTTGCTTCAATCTTAAAATTAATTATATACGATTATAATCAGAATAAAAACAAAATTCTAAATTTTATCAAACGACCATCAGCGCTTATTTAGGTTGGTCATGGTACAATGGAAATAACAACTTTAGATGTATATGAATGGGGAGGAATAGTTATGAAAGCATTGATAGTGATCGACTACACAAATGATTTTGTTGCAGATGATGGTAAACTGACGTGCGGTGAGAGGGGACAGGCAATTGAAAAAAGGATCACACAATTAACGCAATTGTTTATGGATACAGATGATTTTATTGTGTTTGCTGTTGATGCCCATGACGAAGATGATTCTTATCACCCTGAAACCGCTTTGTTCCCTGCTCATAATATAAGAGGCACAAAAGGCCGTAAATTGTATGGGTTATTAGGGCAATTCGTAGAAGAACTTCCTTCAAAGGAAAAAGAGCATTACTATTGGATGGATAAAACCCGATATAGTGCTTTCGCTGGCACTGATCTTGAACTAAAATTACGTGAAAGAGGTATACAAGACATTCACCTCGTAGGTGTATGCACAGATATTTGTGTATTACATACAGCTGTGGATGCTTATAATAAAGGGTTTAATATTATTGTCCATCAAGACGCCGTAGAGAGCTTTGATCCCACAGGGCATGAATGGGCTCTTCAACACTTCGCCAACACGATTGGTGCAAAAGTTGTAGAAAAATGGGTTGAAGTGAAATAGTCAGATTTAAAAAAGCAAAGTGGGGAAAGGGACATGTAGGAGGGATATAGCCATGGAAATACAAATTATTAGAAAAAAACTTGAAGAAGTGGCGCATATGAGTCAAGAATTAAAAAATACCTACATGAGGTTAAACTCTAATGAAAAGGAAGAATTTAAAATAGGTTATCCGTTTGATGTAGACGTGAATCAGTTTGCTGAAGAGCTATATAAATGGTCTGAAACACAAATGGAAAGAAATAAGTAGTTGTCTTAAAAGCTTATTTTAAAAAGCAAATTAGTATCCGCCGATCTATTTGTCGGCGGATACTTTCATGAGTTGATATACATCCAGTTTTCTTAAAAGTATTTTACTCACTTTATAGTTGAAAGTTTTAGCGTAGCAACCAGCAGTATAACCTACAATGATGAAGACCTTATTTAATGGAGTTAACAGAAAGTATCTTCTTTTTTAGGATTTTGAAGTCCGAAGAATGGACGACATTTTATTGCCAAAAGAGAGCCTAATAAGGCAAAAATCATCCAAATCCACCCGTGGACACTAAAGGAGGCAATGCCGCCAAAGTAAGCACCAATATTACAACCAAACGCTAGCCTCGCGCCATAACCCATGAGAAGTCCGCCGATTACGGAGGCCAAAATGAGTTTTAATGGAATCTTTTTCTTAAAGCTAAACAATCCTCCAGCAGTTGTTGCCATGAAAGCACCAATTATAAGGCCAAAGTTCATAACAGAAGTGGAATCGAAGAAGATGGATTGATCGAGCGATGAGGCACGGGCACCTTGCCAATACCCCCATGATGCCACATCAATTCCAATAAATTGGGCAATTTTAGACCCCCAAAGGGCAAACGCGCCTGTAATTCCCCACGGTTGACCACGTAACATTAACGTTGCGGCATTAAGAACAGCTAAAAGAACTGCGGCGATTAAAATAGGCCAAGAGCCTCTAATGACTCGCTTTATCCCTGTGGCAGTCGGTAAAGGTGCCATTTTAGGCGCTTTTTTTCTTTTAGAAATAACATACGTCAGCACAAAAATGAAGGAAAAAATTAACATTTGTAAAGTCCAGGCTCCAAAATAACCTAATCCCGTATGAGTAGCAAGGGAGATCCCTTCCCAATTCGGCATAGTTTCTGTCCAAAATTCGAAATGCCATGCTCCAAATACTGATCCAATAATAAAGCTGATCAACACAATAATCATAGAAGAGCGCCCACTACCTAGAGAAAATAATGTTCCGGATGCACATCCATTACCGAGCTGCATGCCTATTCCGAATAAAAATGAGCCAACAATAACACTCGTTCCCACAGGAGAAACAAACCCGGTAGGACTTTCTCCAAAAAAACCGACGCCAAAATGAAGTATGGGGGCAAACAAAGTCACTGCTACAGCAAGCATAACCATATGTGCTCGTATTGCTTCACCATTTCCTACAGTTAATAATCGACGAAAAGCTGATGTAAAACCAAACCTTGCATGAAAAAGTGTAAAGCCTAATAGAAGGCCTAAGCCAGATAAAAGGGCCATCTGTGTCCCGGCGATGAATTGACTGATAATGAGGAGCATAATAAACAGCCCGACGCCGAGAAAAAATGGACGTGTTTGCATAGGAGGAAGGGGTATTAAGGAAACCTTTCTCTGTTCTCTTGATGTTGCTTGACTAACCATTGAATCACCTCTAATTTGATAGATATAATAGGAATTACTATAAGATATTAATCTAACATCAGGTTTTTTGTAAAGAAAAACACCTTGCTAGATGTATAAGTTATAATAGAATCAAGTAAACGAAGGTCAAGCTTATGGTAATGAATTACTTAAAAATGGACTAATATGAAAGGAAAGATAACGTGATTACACTTAAGCACAATGGGGAGCTAAACACGGAAAGGACTAAATGGATTTATTTATATACACCTCTGTGTGGGACATGTCAGCTAGCTCGGACATTTATAGAGTTAGCTGAAAAGGCTTATGGAGAGAGTTTTATATATGAATTAGATTTAAATTATTTAAAAAATGATGCGCAATTATGGGGAATTGAAAGTGTCCCATGTCTCGTGAAAATTGTGGAAGGGAAGCCTATAAAGAAATTATATGCATTCGAATCTGTTTCTAATGTATTTGAATTTATATCTACTCATTAACAATTGAGGAGGGAAAGTAAGTATGAAAGCACCTATGTTTACATTAAAAGACCTAAATTCTCATCATCATATGTCATTAAATGATTTTAAAGGAAAGGCCATTCTTTTAACATTTTGGGTTTCATGGTGTCCTGACAGTCAAAGGGACTTAGGTTATAAACAATTGTTATACAATGAGATCAAAACAGATGACTTTGTGCTTTTAATGATAAATGTAACCGGCAGAGAACATAAAAAAGGGGCAGGAGAAAAGTATTATCAAGATAATCACTTTACATTCCCTGCTCTAAAAGACGAAGGGACAAAAGTATATGATCAGTTCCAGTGTATGTCAGTTCCAACAACTTTTTTGTTAAATAAACAGCACATCATAACAGCTACTTTTCATGATAAAGCAACGTTGGCCCAAATGATTGAGAAGATAGGGCATGTTATATAAAATGTTTGTTCATGATTTATCACAGATAAGCGTCCGTAAATCGCTCGGTTCAACATAGAGAGGAGAGCTAACGGACGCTAATGTTCTGATTGAAGGTTCGTTATATAAACGAAACTATGTGATAAGAGTAAGGGGAAATGATATCGTGGAGAGGTATAAATCAGATTGTTTGGTCTATCCCTCCCACACAAATGTTCTTGAAACTTAATTAGTATGTCCTAGCTTCACGGTTAAGGTTTTGAGCCAGTCGTATAAATTTTTTTCACTACTTTTTTAGCGGTTTCTGGATAGTTAGTCTCATCTAAAGCATGGCAAGCTTTTTCTACATCATAGCTAACTCTGCGAAATTGAATGTTAATATCGTTATGAGTACTATCTAGCACTATATACGATGCTCTTACATCACCATCAAAAGGAAGACCTACACTACCAGTATTCATTATTTTTTTCTCAGAAAATGCTCGTAAAAATGGTAAGTGAATATGGCCATAAGCATAATAAGTGGCTCGATTATTTGCCTTTGTGTATACAGAAAACGAGTCATTGTCAGCTTCATTTGAAATAACATCGAATAAACTACTAGGGGTGGCGTGACAAGCATATAATTGTTCTTTATTAGATAAAGGGAGCTCAAGTGTTTCAGGGAGTGTAGATAGATAATTAAGGTCTTCCTCTGTCAATTGCTCTTTAGCCCAGGCTTGCTCCTGTCGCATCATCTCAAAGGCCGGTTCTGGTACTTCACCTTTTTTTATCCCCCGAACAATCCACTCATCTGCATTCCCCTTAATCACTTTAGCTTGCAACTCTCTGATTAAATCAAGGCATTCTTTCGGTTGTGGTCCACGGAAAGAGAGATCGCCCAAAACAGCAACATGTGTTGCGCCAACAATTGAAAGATCGTTAAGAACAGATTTTAACGCTTCTGCATTTCCGTGAATATCAGAAATTAAAGCAAGTTTCATTACGTTTTCTCCTCCTAAATATGATGATGACTTTACTTTAACAAAGATCTATGTAATTGAACAGGCACGTCCGTTGGGTTCATTCATAGTTTTATGATACGATAAAATAAACAAGGCGCACATAGTAGAAAGGGGTATAACCATGAAAATTATTGCAGTTGAACCTACACCGAGTCCGAATACCATGAAGTTCACATTAAATGAGGCACTTCCTCAAGGAAAAGCCAATAACTATACATTAAAACAAAAACAAGATGCACCGCAGTTCGTGAAAGAAATTTTGGACATTGAAGGTGTAAAAGGGGTTTACCATGTAGCAGATTTCATTGCTGTGGAGCGTACGCCAAAAGTTGATTGGAAGGCAATTTTGCCGAAAGTGCGTCATGTTTTTGGCGAACATTCAGAAGAGATAGAAGAAAATTCAGTCGACGAGCATTTCGGTGAAGTCACGGTAAATGTCCAAGAGTTTAAAGGCATTCCTATGCAAGTAAAAGTATCAGATGGGGAACAAGAAGTGAGAGTCGGTTTACCAGAACGTTTTGTTAGTGCTGTAAATAAAGCGACTAAAGAAGATGACAATGTTGTACTGCTTAGGAAGTGGAAAGAGCAGCGTCCACGGTATGGAGAACTTAATCAAGTAGCGAATGAAGTAGCGGAAGAACTCCAGGCAACTTATACAGAGGCTCGATTAGAAGAGCTAGTAAGGAATGCAGATAAAGCTACCGACAGTTCAGCGTTAGAAAAACCAACTCGACAGTGGTTAAAAGTGACAGAAGAGATGCTTGATGAAGATGACTGGAAAAAGCGATTTGCTATTCTTGAACAAATGAACCCAAAAATAGAAGACCTTCCTGTGCTTGAGAAGGCATTAAATGATGAGAAAGCGTCCATCAGACGATTGGCAACGGTTTATATAGGTATGATAGAAGATGAAAAAGTTATGCCATATTTAGAAAGAGCATTAGAGGATAAAACAGTCACAGTGAGAAGAACAGCGGGAGATGCCATGTCGGATATCGGAAGTACAACCGCTATTCCTGCCATGATAAAATCTCTGAAAGATCCGTCAAAACTTGTACGTTGGAGAGCTGCTATGTATTTGTATGAAGTGGGAGATGAACGGGCAGTTCCAGCTTTAAAAGAGGCTCAAGAGGATTCAGAGTTCGAAGTTAGTATGCAAGCCAAACTTGCCCTCGCTAGAATAGAAGGTGGCGAAGAAGCTAAAGGGTCTGTCTGGAAACAAATGACTGAAGTGTTTGACCAGTAACATCTTAATACCGTATTGTTAAATATTGTAGAACTTCATATGTATAGCATTGATAGGGGTGTTCCTGTCAATGCTTTTTTGCTCGTAATGGTCATGAAAAGACGTTATAATAAATGGAAAATACCTGCTGACTATGGTAGCATACAACTATCATAGATAAGTGAGGAGGACTTATATGACACGTGACGAATTGACAGCTGTTTTAGAAAAGAAAGGTATGACAGAAATAATTGAGCTAATTGAAGATGCAGAGAATGGTCATCTAGAAGAATTGGAGTTAGCTCCTTCTTTAGGATTATTAAGAGATGATGAGCTAAATAAGGCAGTGTTAGCTTATCTAGAAGAACAAGGGGTTACCATTATCTATGTAAATGAAGACGATGAATAATGATAGTCATGTTATTTACATAAAAGGAGTTTTACAGCGATGAGACCTAAGCCAGATCAGCCATTAGATTTAAAGACCTTGAAGGTCTGGAAAATAACATCTGCGTTCGGTTCTGTTTTTTATGGTTTATTGCCATTAATCTATTGGGGGCTAAGTCGTATATGGACTTTCCTTCCCATATGGCCAACATACGCCTTAGCTGTGCTGGCCTTTCTTTTTGCTCTTATAAACATTTTTATTATCCAAAAACTACAATGGAATCGGTGGCGTTACAAGATTTATGAGAATGAGATTGAATTAATGTACGGCGTATTTATTCTAAGACGCGTCATTATTCCTATGATTCGGGTTCAACATGTGGATACAAAACAAGGTCCGTTATTCCGCTACTATCGTTTAGCTAGTGTTACTATATCGACAGCTGCAACTGTTCATGAAATACCTGGGCTTACGTTGGAAAAGGCAGATATGCTAAGAGACCATATTGCTCAGTTAGCAAGGGAAGCTGATCCTGATGAATAGTTGGAAAAGACAACATCCTGCTGCTATTTTTATTAGTTTTCTTAGTAGCCTTAAAGAAATCGTTGTTTCTCTCATTGCCGTACTTATTTTTGGTCAGACTCAGGCGTACACATCCTTATTTTATCTCATCTTTTTTTCGGCAATTTTATTCATAGCTCTGTATAGTGGATTTGTTAGTTGGTGGAAATTTTACTATAACCTTCAAGAGGAGGAGCTGTTAATAAAAAAGGGCCTTATTTTTCGCAAAAATCGATTTATAAGGAAAGAACGTATCCAGAGCATAGATATAAACGCGAACATTATTCAGAGATTGTTTCGTCTCGTGGAGCTCCGTATTGAAACTGCTGGCGGTGGTAGTGAGCCAGAGTTTAGTCTTGTAGCATTAAAAAGAGAAGAAGCTCAAAGAATAAAAAAACAGTTATTAAAAAAGAAAACCACGCCTATTAGTCATACTATGGAGCATGAGCAACATATAGCAACATTTCCCCACGCTGAGGACGAGAGTATGTTTGTCCCTGATGAGGAGCATGACAGTCACAATGTGACCTCTCAAACAATAGTGAGTGATGATCTGATTGAGGAAAGGGAAGAGGTAGAAGAACAAGTAGATTTTAAATGGGAGCTTGGAACGAGACGTTTGATTTTGGCCGCGTTAACGTCTAGTGGGGTTGGTATCGCTGCAACCTTTTTGGCAGCAGTTGTATCACAGCTCCCACAATTACTTCCAGAATGGTTATTAGATCACGTGATTGGATGGTTCGTTCATTCCAGTATTCTTTTAATTGCCTCTTTACTTTTAGTGATTCTATTTACAGCATGGTTGTTTACGTTAGTCGGAACGATGTTGAAATATGGTTATTTTATTTTAAAGAAACAAGGAAACGATATCCATATTTCTCGAGGCGTGCTCGAACAAAGGCAGTTGACATTAAATGCAGCTAGAATAACCGGTGTGAGACTTGTTCAGAGCCCTATGCGACAACTGTTCAATGTCGTTTCTATTTATGTTGAAAGTGCAGGCGGAGGTACGAAAGACGAAGATTTGTCTACGATTTTAGTCCCTTTGTGTAAACGCAACGAAGTAAAATATATATTAGAACAGACGGTACCTGAGTTTGCCATTTCTCCTAATTATGAAAGCCTTCCTAAAGAAAGTTTGAGACGCTACATGATCAGATTAGCTATTCCTAGCCTAATTGTAGCCGCAGTAACAACTTATTATTTGCCATATGGGTGGCTCGCTTTTGTGTTACCGATAGTTGGAGCTAGTATTGGATTTGCCCAGTTTAAAACGGCAGGTATCTGTCATAACGAGTATATGCTTTGTTTAAAAACACGAACAATCGCTAAGACAGAAGTTTATTTACCAAAGAAGAGAATTCAGGATATGAGTTCTTCTCAACATCCTTTGCAGAAGCTAGACAATCTTCATACATTAAGTGTCTCAGTATTAACAACGGTGCTTGGAAAAACTTTTACAATGCGTCATGTTAGTCATGAACAGATGGAAAAAAGCTATGGATGGTATTCGTATGAAGAGATGAAAAGAGAATAATAAAAAAACATCAGGCCTCGTCGATGAGATCTGATGTTTTATTTTTCCATTTATTATTTTATTATAGTGAAAGTAAAATTAACGGTTTAATCATTCGATAATTGTGTTGCATAAGTTGTTAAGACTCTTTCTCCTTTATCAGAAGTAAATTCAAATCTGTCAAAGGTAATGTCAGCCTCATCATCACGCATCGTTCTTTCATAATGATGTTGAACGACATATTGATTTGTTTCTGTGGCATAAGAGATAAAATTAACGCCTGAAAAGAATGATTGGTTAAATGAACTAAGCAAATGAATTAGTAGAGAGTTATGGCAATATACTGAATTTTCATGTTCAATTCCTAGTTTTTCTAATCCACGTTCTAGTGCATTTAACGAAGGTTCATCTAACTCATTTAGTAAAATTTTGTAGGGGTCAAACTGTGCTTTATTGAGTCTCACGGTAGAGCCGTGTTTTAATTCAATTTTATCGTGTGATATCGTTTCAAACGTAAATCCTTTTTTGTAATAAGCTGTTTCCCACTCATTATTCACTTTTATTTCAAATTCAAACGGACACCCTTCTAATGAGAGGGATTCACGTTTCTTTTCATCATAAATGTAAAGCTTTCTTCCTTTTTTGACTAATTGATAATAGACGAAAGCATTCTCATAAATGAGATGCTCAGCATTTAATTTTCTTAATTCTTGTTGTAAAAATGACATCCTTTTCTCATAATGACTATTTTCATCTTGAGCTATATCCCATGCTTCTTTAAGAGCAATTGCAAATGATTCGTTAAAGGAGCCATTAAACGGTTTATCTAAAGGTGTAAGTTTACGGCCAGAAACTTTAATCTTTTCATTTTCATCAAAAAGCAAATTAATAGTGTCAAGTGTATCACTACCATCTAAAGAGGGGATTGTTAATACGCCAGTTATACGAACAATTCCTTCCCACGTGGATTGTGGAGGGGTCATAACGTCTAATAATTGTCCCACATACGTTCCTTTATTACCTTCATTGACCGCAATATATTTTCCAATCATTGCCTTAGCTTCTTGTCTATTCATATTAATTCCACTCCTAATTTCATTCATCCCTATGTTTACACAATGATCGGCATGATGTTAGCAATACTTTGCTTGTGTAATTTTACGCTCAAAGAGATATCTCTTCATAGTATACTATCTAACTGATGAAGCCATCAATCTAAAAACATGAGCATATCATGAATTTTCATGTGTTATTTGCGTAAAAGCTTTAATATTTACTGTTCTGACTGTAACAAACTAACAAAACCATGCCCTCATTAAGAGGATGGAGGAAACTTACAAAAAGGCTTACATGCCATTAGTCATAGTTCTTATATCTAATTGTTAACAGTATATTACAAGTGTTACAGTTCTTTCGACACCGTTTCATGATATATATAGCAAGGATTTTTGTCCCTCTAACCACACAATATTGCTATTATTGTAGTGAATCGTCATCCGTTTGTAAAGCGCCTAACATTAAAATGTAATTGATAGTTAGGAGAAACGTCCCCTGTCAGATAAATAATTAATCGTTATGATGTTTAAATGCCCCCCTTAAAAAAAAGGGTAGGGCCGAATAATAATTTTGAACACATGCGGGGTGTTTCCTGTGCTAAAGCGTCTTTTAGCTAAGCCAGATTATAATGAGCAAATAAATAATACAATCGAATTAATACAGTCAGGTAATGTTGAACAAGAAAGTGAATTCATTAATCAATATATTCCATTTATAAGAAAAGTGACAGCAGGAGTGTGTAAAAGGTTTATTAACCCAGATACTGATGATGAGTTTAGTATCGCTTTAATTGCCTTTAGCGAAGCCATTCATCAATATTCATCAGATAAAGGGAGTTCGTTTTTATCCTTTGCCAACCTTGTTATTAGGCGACGTGTTATTGATTACATACGAATGGAACAACGTAGAAGAACGTCGCTCTCTTTTGACTTTAAGGAAGATGACAAAGAAAATATGGAAAACGTTGCAGAGATTTCAGCTTCATTTCAAGACTACTATAAACAACTTGAAAATGATTTAAGACGTGAAGAAATCAATCATTTTAAGAGTAAGTTGCATACATTTGGTATCAGCTTAACTGAAGTAGCAGATCAATGTCCGAAACATCAAGATGCTAGAATGAATATGGTGAATATTGCAAAAATCATTATTCAAGAAGAAGAGGTTCTCTCCTCACTGATGCTTAAGAAACGTTTGCCAGTTAAACAGCTTATGAAATACATGACCATGAGTAGAAAAACAATAGAGAGAAATAGAAAATATATTATCGCTCTTGTTATTGTGCTTCTCGAAGATTATAAGTACTTGAAGGATTATTTGAGGGAGTGGTTATAAATGAAAAAAGGGGTCGTGATGGAAGTCAGGAACAGGCACATTGTCGTCATGACAAAAGACGGTGAATTTATTCGTGCCAAACCTGACGAACATGCACATGTAGGGGAAGAAGTAGAATTTTCTTCTTTTCCTTTATATTCCTTTTATCGTATAGTGGATAAAAAGCTATATAGTATGCCTTTAGCATTTACGCTTATTCTATTATTGTTCCTGCCATTATGGCCTCTAGTCCAACCTTCAAAAGTTCACGGGATTATTTTACTTGATATGAATCCAAGTATTGAAATGGCTGTAAATGAAGAATATGAAGTGTTATACACGTCAAGCTATGATAGAGAAGGTGAAACGTTATTAGCAGATATCGATGCCTCTTTTAAAGGAATGAATGTTAGTCGTGCCACGAACATTATTCTAGAAGAGGGATATGAACAAGGAATATTAAACGACACAAGCTCCGTTTATTTAACATCTCCACGTGCTTTTAATGATCCTGTCATAACAAATCAAATAGGGGATTGGTCGTCTGACTTATCAAATGAGATGGGGTTATCGATTTATTCTGTTTATGTAGAGGATGAATTAGTGGAAAAAGCGAGAAAACAAGCGGTTTCTCCTCTTAAGATGTTGCTATTATCATATTATAATCAAGATGTGTTTGATGATTCATTAAGTGAGCAATATTCAGTTAACGAGCTTATTGATTTAACGGGGGTTCCATTAGAGGAGCTAACGGATGTGACCGTTATTAAATAGCACCTAAAATAGATAACATAACAAAAACAGCCCCCTCACTTCTTAAAAATGGGGGCTGTTTTTGTGTCTCGTATAGTGTGAAACTTTAACTGTTTGACTGGTCTTCTGAGTTGTATCTGAGTTCATTTAGTTTTAACAGATGATTCATGCGATCCATTCTGGTCGATTGTAAATCATTTGCTTGACGTTGCAAGTAAGATGCCATTTGTTTAATCGTTCGCACTGTTTCTTCGTATTTTTCTTGTTTTTGTGAGGCATTTAGCGAGTCATAGGTTTTAAGTAAATTGGGCAAGTCATGTTGAATCATGCGTTTCATGTGGTGTTTTTCTTCTATGTCTAATAAGTGATACTCCTCTCCGCACCGTCGTAGTTCGCGAAGGAGTTCTTGTAAAGCCTTTTCTGTTGTCAAATTAATTTCTTTATAATAGTCAAACGTATGCTCAGCAGACGAAAGAAGTGCTTTTATTTGTGACTTGTCATCTGTTGCAGGAGAAAGCTGTTGTTCTTGAGTAAAGTTAGTTTGATTTTTTATTTCTTCAAGCTTTATATTTTCTCCTGATAGTGATAAATCCAGTCTATGAATATGGTGGAATAAGGATTGAAAAAAAGGATGTTTTCTAATGTTTCTGACAATGGTTTTACCATTATACTGATAGTAAATGGTAGAATCGATAATTTTGCCAAAGCCGTTTTCCATTTTTACATTTTTTCGATAGCTTGTAATGTAAACTCTTTTTTTAATCGTTGAGGACGATTTATTCGTATCCAGGAATTCAGCATGAATTTTCTTTTGCTTAATTTTTATTTTAAAACTAAAACCCTGAATACTACGCTTAAATGTTTTATTTAAGCGGGGGAGCTCTGTCAGCGCAGCAAGATCTGATATAAATTCTTCTGCCTCATAAACGAATTCTTTTGTGTGTTCGTTCATTAAAGCCGGCTCATTTAAAGGTTTCATATAGTTAGGAAGGAGAGGAAGAAGCCAATTTTGCTCCCACAATCTTTCACGCCAGTTCACTCGTTTCACCCCGCATTTACCTTTCTAATTTAACAGCTTACGTTCCATTTGATCATTAAGCTGCTCCATTTCAGTAATAAATTTTTTACTTGATTCAATAATTCGTTCATTGGATTGTTCAGTCATCTCGATAGCTGAATATACATCCTCGTATGCTTTTTTGAAAGTTTCCATCGCTACAGCCGGTTCTTCAAGGGTTTTTAGTGTTTCTTCAGTATTGGATTTAAGCATTTCTGCGTTATTAAGTAACATGGATTCCGTTGTTTTGTTAACATTCTGGACAGCATCAATGACTTTTTTCTGATTGCTGAGAGATAATTGAATGGAAGCAGTCACTGTAATAATGTTTTTTGTCATAGTGATCGCATTAAAAATAGCTTCTTCTAATTTTTCATTGTTCTCAACAATAATATCGACAGAAGCTAATGATTGTTGGAGAACAAGTACGGCCTGTTGCATATTTTTAACTCTTGTTAAAACTTTCTGTTGTCCTTTTTGTATAGGGGTAGGATCTTCTTGCCACTCTTCCTTTGCTAATTCCTTCTCAAGCATGATATTCAGTTCTTTACCAACTTGTATTTGTTCGTTTAATCCTTTGATTCTTTCTCGAGCAACCCCTTTTAATTGATGGAGCATAACTGTGTCTTCTTGTAAGCGATCTTTTCCGTGTAATAAAGCCTCAATAATAGTCTCTACTTCACTCTCAATGGATTGATATTTTTGAGCATATTTCTCAACGGGGCTTCGACGGATCAATTTTGTTAGAAATTGCTTGAATCGTCCTTCTTGTAAATAATTAGGTTCAAGTTCACCAACTACTTCTTTTAATTTTGAAAGCTGTTCAGGTAAATCGTGGTTTGGTTCATTCATCATATCGCTGACAGGGCGTTTTAATGCTTCAAGAGATTCACCAGCTTTCTCTTGTTCTTGGGCGCCAAGCTTACCGATCGAGTTTAAAATATCATGGATATTTTGCTCTGTCTCTGTACTGGTATGGTCAGACTCTTGTCTTGATGATTGTAACGGTGTCAAGTTTGTGTCATTTTCAGTAGAATCAAATTTATTATTATCATTCATAATATATACCTCCATTTTTTTGAGGAAGAGTCACCTTATCACATTATTTACGAGTTAAACGCATTAAAGTTTCAATTATATACTATCACTACCCTAAATTATACAGGTATCAAACGAATGACACAATTGAACTTCACAAACTGATCAAAATAGACTAAATCAGATAGTGCTAACAAAATGTTTGGTAGACATCAGGTAGTATTACCTATCAACTCAGTGGATAAGGTATAAAGTCCTAATTTTTATTTTATACTTATACATCAACGAATGATAGCGTTAACAAGTAACTTAATGACTATTTAGAAAGAATTTCACCTTGAACTATGCTTAACTTATATGATACAAAAGATATAAGAGTAGTCATAGAGTGTAGTATAAAAGTTGTTGTTAATGTATTAAGTCATGTTTAACTAAAGAAATGAATTATACACTTTATAGTTGATTAATTACGTACAATAAAATGCTATTAAGAGAGAATATGTGAGAAAGAGTGATGACAATGAAAAAATGGCTTACCTTAGGTGTATTGAGCGTTCTAATGGTTTCTGTATGGGGAGTATTATTATCATTTATGTTTAGTAGCGATAGTGCTTCCAATTCTGAAGCAATTGAAGAGGCGGATGAAGCGTTAGAAATGCCATCTTACGGTGTTGTTGAAGATGATGAAATAATCGTTGAAGAGATTGAAAAGGATGAAGTTACCACAATTGAAGATAGTGCAGAAGAGTCAAATGATGTGATTGATGAATGGAACTTTACCGGTAAATCTGTAAGCACTGTAGATGTCACGGTTAGAGAAGGTGACGGTATCGGTTATGGAAAAGGAGTTCCTATCGATGAGTTATTAGAAGGATTCTCTATAAGTAAGTAATTTTAAAATGATTTTAACATGTCCATAGTAAAATACGTTAAAACCCCTTATAATAGACAGAGAGTAAGAAATTCTGTCGAGAGGGGTTTTAATTGTATGTTATCTAATATTGGCATCCCTAGCCTTTTATTAATATTGGTCATCGCTTTAGTTATTTTTGGACCGAAAAAATTACCTGAAATCGGTAAAGCAATGGGACAAACACTCAAAGAATTTAAAAATTCCACAAAAGAGCTAACTAAAGAAGATGACGAGACAAATCATGATCGTAAAAACGATTAGTCATGAGAGTAGATTGTAGAGAGATGTGAGGTGAGATCTATCTGACATCTTTGTCGTATTTAAGGAGAGTCCAGTATGACAGAAGAAAATATGAATGTTCTTGACCATTTAGAAGAATTGCGTAAACGAATTTTAATTATACTCACTGCTTTCCTTTTGATATTTATAAGTGTGTTCATTTTTATCAGAGACATATATGGTTGGTTCACACATGGGTTAGATATGCCTCTAGCTGTGTTAGGCCCTTTAGATATTGTGGTTATATATTTTTCGTTGGCAGCGGTCATTGCTCTTGCCTTAACTGTACCTGTGGTGGTGCTTCAAATCTGGCTTTTTGTAAAGCCTGCGTTAACAGTTAAAGAAAGAAAAGTTACTGCTTTATACATACCTGCTTCTTTTTTATTATTTATTGGCGGATTAGCTTTCGGTTATTTTGTTGTTATGCCACTCGTACTTAATTTTTTATTAGAGTTAGGTACAGGGACGTTTGAAATTATGCTAACTGCAGATAAGTACTTTCAATTTGTTCTAAGGATGACAGTGCCGTTTAGTATTTTGTTTGAAATGCCTCTTGTTATTATGTTTTTAACAAGTGTGGGGATGATGACGCCGGCAGCCATGAAGAAAAATCGAAAATATGCTTATTTTGCTATTGTTGTCGTGAGTGTCGTCATTTCACCACCGGATTTTATTTCTGATGTGCTCGTGATAATTCCTTTAATTTTGCTATATGAAATAAGCATCAACCTATCAGCTATTATTTACAGGCGACGACTTAAACGAGAACAAAATGAAAACACACCGGTTGTTAAGTAGCAGCTAGCTAGTTATTTATAAACCCTTTTTATTGGAAAATAGAGAGGCACTCATCTCAATATTGGGATGAGTGCCTCTCTTTATGTTTATGCCACTAAACTTTACCGATGATTTTCGATATAACTAGCTTATCTTAGGCATTATCTCTGTTTGTGGAGAAAAACGGATTGAAGAAGTAGCTGATTTTGCATTTTTAACAGAATGAAGATTGAAGCGAGTAGAGACGTAAGAGAAAAAACTACGTTCACAATCAAAAAAACGAAACAGCACACCCTTCTAGTGTAACAAACATTAATATTGGTTGTGCCAACCTAGGAAATAGGCTAACGATAAAATGTGGTCTTGAATTAAACGATCAAGGAGCTATGTTGCACACAATCGTCATAGTATTTTCAAGATATCGCCATTAAATAAAGCTCAAAATGGCTATTTTTATAAGAAAATAATACTATACCAGTAGAAATTTTTAATGAGGGGGAAGTTAGATGACTTTACAGCCGAAAAATATGCTGAATAGGCTGTTAAAAAGCCTCCTTGTGTCTTTTGTGTGTATTATTGTTCTTAGCATTATCATTAACTTGACTGCAATCAAGCTGCCTATTCTTACAGAAGCGTCTTATGAAAGGTACCTTATTTTATTTTTATACCTCATTGTGATGATTTTTTATGTTAGCTTGTTATTTGATCAACTGTACCTTTCACAAAAGGCTAAAGGGATTAGTTTATTTTTCTATTTGTTTATAATGACAGGAAGTCTTCAACTTTTAGAAAGCCTTGTAGCACAAATTAATGTGCAACCTAAAGCAATAGTCGACGTCATAGTTTATACGTTAGTTATCACATCTTTTACAGTACTTATTTTTAGATACTACGGAAAAGGAGCAGAAAGTTACACGAAAAGAATAAAAAACTACTTTAGTCATCAACACATTTCAAAGTGGCTTCTTAAATGTATCTACGCAATCTTTTTATTATTTATAGCACATTATTTAATAAACAGTATGCTTACACCATTTATAGAGCCATATTATAACGGTCGATACGCTAACATTTTGAAAATGTCACATCATGCTGAAGATGTGAAGTATGTTTCTATGCTAACTCATGCACTTGTTATGGTGGTTGGGTTCCAACCTTTATTTGCATTCTGGAAGGGTTCTAAAACATCGCTTTTGTTTTGGTTTGGGTTTCCGTTATTTATCATTTTGGCCTTTCAGCCATTTATTTTTAATGTGCACTGGCCACTTGGTTTTAGATTTCCACTATTTATAGAAGAAACCTTAATTATGTATATTCATGCCATCATTCTCGTCCATCTGTTTTATGTACCAGATGAAACGCATAAAGAGGAGGAACTCGTGAAGAGTAAACTTAGCATGTCTAATTGGTAAAGGGATTTTGAAAGTTCATATTGGATAGGTAATAAAAATAGAGAGTGTCTCATCGGCTACGAAAAAGTGAGACACTCTCTTAATTTTGTTGAAAAAAGATTTATTATGTGAGTTTTAAGTAAGTTAATTGATCATCGTTTTTTAATTGTTCAATACCCTTTACAATGGTTTTTACAGAGTAGGGATCATGGCAATCATAATGATCGATGTCAAGGTGAAGAATTGGCGCCTCTTTAAATTCAGAAATCCACTGGCTATATCTGTCATATAAATTTTCCCAAAAAGCAATATCTGTGTTGATTTCCATATCACGTCCACGCCTATGAATACGTTTCATAATACTATCGAAATGACCATCAATATATATAAGGACGTCTGGCTTGGGGAAATAGGGAGACATGACCATTGCTTCGAATAAAGACCGATACGTATCATAATCTCTATCTGACATATTTCCTTGATCATATTGAAGTTTTGCAAAAATACCTACATCCTCATAGATACTTCTATCTTGGACATAACCTAAACCTTCTTCATGCATTTTCTTTTGTTGCTTGTACCTTTCTGCAAGGAAATATATCTGTAAATGAAACGACCATTTTTTAAAATCACTGTAGTAATCTTCAAGATAAGGGTTACCATCTACTTTTTCAAAAGCTGCTTTAAAGCCTAAAGCTTCTGACAACACATTAGTTAGCGTTGATTTCCCAACACCGACAGTACCTGCTAATGTAATGAGAGCTCCAGGAGGAACATTGTGAGTCAATTTTGTCATATTTGCACTCCATTCAATCTATTTAAAATAATGCTCTTTTTTGTTTTAACGCCACATCAACTTGGTCAAGGATACGTAGAAAATCATCAGGCCGTTCTACAAAATCCATGCTATCTCCATTTATTGAAATGATCGGAATGTCAGGATACACACGGGAATGTTCTTTCATGAATTGCTTATAATCTGCAGATAATTGCTGTAAATAGTCAGGTTCCATTGACTGCTCCATTTCTCTACCACGGCGTTTTATTCTATCCATTAAAGTAGAGAGACTAGCATTCAAATAAATGATAATATTCGGTTTAGGGAGATCGTCAGTCAAAATGTTGTAGATACGATCATATTTATCAAAATGATGGGATTTTAATGTTTGTTTTGCGAATAAATGATTTTTAAAAATATGATAATCACTAATAACGGGGTGACCTTTTGCTAAAAATCGCTCATATGTATCTTCCAATTGTTTAAATCGATTACAGAGAAAGAACATTTCTGTTTGAAAGCTCCATTCCTCAATATCTTCATAAAATTTTGAAAGAAAAGGATTCTCATCAACAATTTCCTTTAAAATATAATAATTATAATGATCAGCTAACTTCGTCGCCAATGATGTTTTCCCAACACCGATAGGACCTTCAATGGCGATGAATGGAGCATCAAACTGGTGGCTCAATACTCGGACCCTCCTTATAACACGTTAATAAATTAAAAAACAAGCAATTTATATTCTACCATAAAATTTATTTAGTATTAAGAAAGATGTATGGGAGTCACTATGATGAGTCAGGGGATTGGCAATATTTCTTTTTAATCTTTCAAGACAATACTTAACAACGAGAAGGATATATAGTATGATTGATTCAGTATTTTGTAGTCTAAAGGGGTGCTCACGTGAGTAAAAAGGTGAAAATTGTAACAGATTCAACATTAGATATACCTAAGGAAGCCATAGAAGAATTAGGAATAACGATTGTTCCTCTCTCAGTCACAGTAGATGGGAAATCCTATCTCGATGGTGTGGACGTTACATCTAGTGAATTTGTTGAATTGTTAGTTAATTCTAAAGACATTCCCCAAAGTTCACAGCCTTCTGCAGGTTCTTTTTTAGAAGTTTACGATGAGCTTGGTAAAGATGGCTCGTCAATTATTTCAATCCACATGACAAGTGGTATGAGTGGGACGGTTGCCTCAGCTCGCACAGCAGCTGACATGACTGAAGCTGATGTCACGGTAGTGGATTCTCAATTTATCTCCATAGCATTGAGCTTTCAGGTTAAGGAAGCTGCACGTCTTGCAAATGAAGGGAAAAATGTTGAAGAAATTATTGAACGATTAAATGACGTGAGAAAGAACAGTTCATTATATATTATGGTTGATACACTTGAGTATTTATTAAAAGGTGGTCGCATAGGGAGAGGACGTGCTCTCGTAGGATCGTTACTTAAAATTAAGCCGATCGCCTCGTTAGAAGATGGTGTTTATACACCTGTTACTAAAGTGAGAACACATTTACAAATGATTAATTTTATGAAGAAAAAGTTTCAAGAGGAAGCAGCAGGAAAAATTGTAAAAGGAATCGGTATTGCCCAAGTAGAAGCACAAGATCTTGCTAGACAAGTAAAAGAAGCAATTAAGGAAGTATCTGGGTTCGAGGATATTTCCATCATTGAAACAACGCCTATTGTGAGTACACATACAGGGCCTGGAGCTCTAGCTTTAATGTACTATTTTGATGAAAAGTAATAAAGCATATTAAACTATTTTAAGCTGACTTTATGTCAGCTTTTTTTGTAGCTTTTACCCTCAAAGTCGGTAGAAGGGATTGAGGGCCTGTGTGGTGTGTGAATTGGCAGAGGTGATAAATAGTAGCCTTCAGGTAGAGAATTTAATTTCTCTTTGAGTGTCCTGAATTGAGCTAAGATTATCATTTCGTTACAATAAGCCTTATAGATGATAAGGAGGATGAAATGACGTTGGATAAAACTGGATTAGTTTTAGAAGGAGGGGGGATGAGAGGTGTATTTACAGGTGGTATTCTTGAATTTTTTATGGATAACGACATCCACTTTCCCTATATTGTTGGGGTTTCTGCTGGTGCTTGTAACGCTGCTTCATATGTGTCACGTCAACCAGGAAGAAATAAAGCCATTACAGTAGAATATGCCAATCATCCCGATTATATTTCTTATAAGAGGCTTTTCCGTTCAGGTGAATTATTTAATATGGATCTCATATTCGAGCAAATACCTAACAAAGAAAACCCTTTTGATTACTATCGTTTCTTTCAATCTAAACAAAAATTTTATGTAGGGGTGACTGATTGTCGTACGGGAGAAACTGTGTATTATGAGAAAACAGAAATTAAAGAAGAGTTCAACAAAGTTTTACGGGCCTCTTCATCATTACCATTTGTAGCTCCTGTGGTTACCTACAAAAACCGTATACTACTTGATGGAGGTATAAGCGATCCCATTCCTGTCAAGCAATCGATTAAAGCAGGAAATGAGAAGCACATTATAATTTTAACGCAATGCAGAGGTTATGTTAAAAAACCTGCGAAACGCGGTATGTGGTATTTTTCTCGAAAATATAAACAATATCCAGGTTTAGTAGACGTGGTTAAAGAACGGTCAACTGTTTATAATCAGACATTGGCAACAGTTGATAAGCTTGAACAAGAAGGTAAAGCTTTCGTGTTTAGACCATTGAATTTACAAAGCGTAAGTCGTACTGAAAGGCGTAAAGATAGATTAGAAGCGTTGTATAATCATGGTTATAAACAAGCAGCTGAACGTCTTGAGGAATTAAAGCATTTTCTTCAACTCTAAATAGGCAGAGGAGCTGAGGGCTACTTGTGAAATTTGAATTGGTATATTTATAGTGTAATTTCACTAATAAAGTGATTTCTCGCTAAGACGGAGGCTTTTTTCTCCGGGATCGTCTGCACTAAATGATGGGATAAATCCTTTGTCTTATGAGATCTTTTGATCTTGCTGATCCTCTGTTAGTCATCGTCTTGATTATGCAAGTCCTTTTAAAAAAAACGTTATATACACTATGTATCATGGTTATTGCTCGTGTCGAACATTCAACTGCGACTTCCACTTACTAGACGATATTTAGACATTTTATTGGCCCTTATAATTATTATTCGTTTTTTCACCCTCTTCTTACCATTACGTTAGAGAGGGTTTTTGATATGAGGTAATAGTTAAGTTATTTTCATTTTTTCATAAAATAAGATATAATAAATACTTAGAGAGTCGAAGTATTTGCGGAAAGTGTAGATGATTAACCATGAAAAAACGTAATTTAGTCATCATGTGGATAGCTAATTTCTTTGTGTCCGCTAGTGCTACGATGGTGTTGCCTTTTTTATCAATGTATATTGAAACGTTTGGTTCCTATTCACCAACTTATGTTCAACGGTGGTCGGGATTTATTTTTGGGATAACATTTTTAGTCGCTTTCTTAGTTTCGCCTCTGTGGGGACGCTTTGGTGATAAATTCGGTCGAAAAAAAATACTATTATTCACAGGATATGGTATCGCTTTTTCGATGTTTTTAATGAGTTATGTCGAGACTGTAAGTGGTCTTTTTTTTCTAAGACTGTTTATGGGGATCGTAACCGGTTTTATTCCCACGTCAATGGCGTTAATTGCCGCGCAAACAACGAGAGAAAATGCTGGGAAAGTGCTTGGAACATTGCAAATGGGGACAGTATCTGGCGGCCTCTTTGGGCCATTGTTAGGTGGCTTACTCGCTGATTCTGTTGGTTTTACTTACACTTTTCTTATTACAGGAAGTGTGATCAGTATTGCTGCCACCTTAGTCTTGTTTGGCATTAAGGAAGTTCAAGTAAAAGAAGATAGGTCTTTAGATAGGAAAAGGAGTATGAAAGAAGTCCTTCAATTTGTTTATGCAGATAAAGTCCTTATTATGGTGATGATTGCCTCTTTAATCGTCCAAGTTGCAAATTTTAGTATTCAACCACAGCTTGCTTTGTATGTTGGCCAGTTTACCAACGCAGAAAATATCGCCTTTTTAGCTGGCATGGCTTTTTCTGTTACAGGTTTAGGTAATTTGACTGCTACACGATTTTGGGGTGTTCAAGGAGATCGCATTGGGCATCAAAAAATCTTACTTGTCTGCTTACTAATTTCTGGGATTTTCTTTTTACCGCAAGCACTTGTGTCGTCAATTTGGCAGCTTATTGGGCTTAGATTTTTATTTGGAATGGCTATAGGTGGTATTATTCCATGTGCCACCGCCTATATCAGGCAGACAGTCCCTTTATCTATGCAAGGGGAGGTACTTGGTTATAATCAGAGTTTTAGATTTTTAGGGAATGTTTTAGGTCCTGTTTGTGGGGGGATAGTGGCTGGATTTTTTGGAATATCCTCTGTTTTTTATGTTTCCACCTGTTTATTTTTTCTAGCAGCTTTGATGCTATATTTTATTTTACGTCATGAAGGAGCCAAGCTTCGAAATAAAAGACGTTTACGTATGAATGGATAGGGGAAATAAAATAAACAGCGTAATGGCTGGATTGAGAAAAGGGAGGATCCAGTATGGTTTTAACGAAAAAAGAAAAGAAGTTGCTAATAACACTTCTGAGAAAAGAAAAATTAAAATTGTTTGGTAGCAAGAAAAATAAAAAGGAAATCAGTACTTTGTTAGAAAAAATGGAGCAAAGTATGCGTAATGAAAAAATAAATAAGATGACATCATCTAAACTTTAACGCTTGAGAGGGATGTCCTAAAAGTCTACAGTATAGTGACTTTTAGGACATTTTTATATTTTCTAATAGATGAGTCGATTTCATAATGATGTCTTTAAAGCAATAACACGAAAAATATGTCTTGAATTTTATTTAATAGACGGATGATAAAACGAACCTTCGATCAGGATATTAATAGATACTCTTCTCTCTATTTTGAGTAGGGACTTTTACGGACGCTTATCAGTGATAAAAAGTGACGGCAAAGACGGTTATTCCTTAAAGACAAGTTCTCGGGAAAGCTTTCGTCTGAAGTGAAGGTTCCAGTCATTATTCGAATGTTAATACTTTGTGCTGAATTAGGACATTCATTCAAATAGTTAAAGTAAAGTATGACGATTTGCGATAAATATAGGATTATAAAAAGGTGTTCGGAAAAAGTAAAACAGCTCTTTTACTAGATATTTCAAAAATTCATTCTTATTGTGAAACCAAAGGCGTAAATAGTTCTGTAAGCACTGTCATAAATTTGTTGAAAAGAATCGGGGATTTTGTGAAAAGAATAACAAAGCCATTTAAAAGTAGCGTATACTTATATAAAGTAGGTAGTAGGGTATAGACTTTGTGGCTGAAAGGTGGTTTTTAAATGAAATCTAAAAATCGATGGTTGATTGCTTTATCAGCAATTGCTATTCATTTATCAATTGGATCGGCTTATGCATATAGTGTGTTTCAATATCCTATGTCTAATGAACTAGGGTGGGAGCAGACGCAAGTATCTTTGGCATTCACAATTGCTATTTTCTTTTTAGGAGTATCTGCGGCTTTCTTTGGTCCATTTGTAGAGAAAAAAGGGCCGAGAAAAGCAGCATTGTTAGCTGCAGTCCTTTTTTCTAGTGGTATTATAGGTTCTGGCTTGGCTGTATCACTAGAATCATTACCGCTTTTCTTAGTGACGTATGGTGTGATAGGAGGAATGGGACTTGGTCTCGGCTATATTTCTCCTGTTTCGACACTAGTAAAATGGTTTCCTGACCGCAGAGGTCTTGCTACTGGAATGGCTGTTTTTGGTTTTGGTGCAGGTGCGTTAATTTCTAGTCCAGTAGCTGCAAATTTGATTGGAGCAGCGGGGATTGCAAATACTTTTTTTATAATGGGAGTCACGTTTTTCATCTTAATGGTTTCTGGTGCTCTATACATTGCACGTCCCCCTGAAGGATGGAAACCAGATACTATGATAAATAAAGAAAAACAGAACATGAAACCGGTCAAGGAAGATTTGGCTCAATTAACAGCCAATGAAGCATTGAAAACAAAACGCTTTTGGATGCTATGGGTCATGATGTTTATTAACATTTCAGTTGGTCTTATGATCATTTCCGTCGCGTCACCCATGGCACAAGATAAAGTAGGTATGACAGCAATTGCAGCTGCTAGTATGGTTGGGATAATGGGATTATTTAATGGAGGAGGGCGTATTTTGTGGGCCTCGGCTTCTGATTATATTGGTCGTGCTCGCGTCTATACAATCTTCTTTATGATTCAGTTAGTTGCTTTCCTTATACTTCCTTTTGCCTCAAACATTATTCTATTTCAACTGTTAGTTTTTGTTGTTATTTCAATATATGGTGGAGGATTCGCAGCCCTTCCTGCATTTATCGGAGATCTTTTTGGTACGAAGCAGCTAGGAGCTATTCATGGGTTACTGTTAACTTCTTGGTCACTTGCAGGTGTAGTTGGTCCAATGGTCGTTTCATTTGTTAAAGAAACGACAAACAGCTATGATCTTACTTTTTATATATTTGCAGGTTTACTATTGGTTGCCCTTGTCACATCAATTGCTATGATAAAAAATATTAAGCAAATAACTGAGGAAAAGCATGTAAAAAAAGTAGAAGCGAAGTACGCATAAAATACTATATCCTATAAACATACTATTACAGACTTTTGCTATAGAGACAAAAAGCTTGGGTGCTTTAAATTAATGATACTATTCTTTTCGAATAGTATTTTTTTCTTTTCTGTGACGTGAAATCATTGTATACTGTGTATTGTTATGAAATTTTGTGAAATACACTTAATGGCGGCCGCTTTTGTAAGGGGAAGTTATAAAGTTTGACCTTATCATTTTACTATACAGTAATGGATATTTATAGAACTTCTGTCATTGGAGAAGGGGATGAGAATGATTAAAAGTGTTTGGCAAACTATAGTTAAGCACCACGTGAGAACAGTCATAGTATTAACTATTGTTATTAATTTTCTAATTGTGGTTCTATCTGGCATTCCAGGATATTTAGGGGACATACCATTTTGGGTGACACAGCTTCCTTTATTAAATGCTGTTATGAATTCATTTACGTTTATTTTTTTATTATTTGCGTTACTTGCTATCATGAAAAGAAATATTACGCTTCATACAAAGTTTATATACGCAGCGTTTACGACAACTTCTATTTTTCTTGTTTCGTATGTTATTTTTCATTTTATGACGGAATCAACGCCTTATGGTGGAACAGGGTTAGTAGCTGTATTTTATTATTTTATTTTGATTACCCATATTATCTTAGCTGCTGTCATCGTACCATTGGCTTTAATGAGCTTTTTTACCGGTTATAAAGATATGCGTCCTGTCCATCGCAAATGGGTCCATTGGACCATGCCATTATGGCTCTATGTAAGTGCAACAGGTGTTCTTGTTTATATGATGATTTCTCCGTATTACACCTTCTAGTGATAGGAAGGAACAGACGCTTTTTATATTGAATGGATAAACGTTAACTAGGATTAGTTATCCCAGCTAACGTTTATCCATTTTTCTTTGTGCGTAAGCTGAGATGTTGTATCCCACATATTAATAAATTCCACGTCATTACTACTTCAGTATGTGACAATTAGATCATCGTTAGCGATATCCACTCATACCGCTAACGATTGATTGGCTTATTGACATTCTGCACAATTAAGTTAAAGGGCTCAATATTTTCTGTTTTTGATATAGCACATTTTGAAAAAGTGACTTATCAACATGAAAGCAAATGCAACTTAATTCTGTAGATTGAAATCCATGGCATATATAACAGAAGCGATTTAATAATATCTTTTCACACAATTGGATAATCTAAAATAAACATTTGAAGTGAAAAGAGGGCGGATTGCGATGAAAGGGATTTTTAGACTGAGCGTCTTTTTTAGTTTTGCATTGCTTATATTAATTGGCATATGGTTTCGTTCAGCGCACATAAACCATCAGGCCTACCCTGGCCAGGAAGAAGTACTTTCTCAGCAAAAAGCATTTAATGAACAGCAGGCAGAAGATTTAACTCTAACCATAGATCTTTTTATACAACAAATCAAAAATGATATGATGCGACTCTCAGAAAAACATGATACAAATATCAATGACTCACTTAAACAGGAAATTACAGCTCATCGTCATATTGATGGCATGGCTCAAATCGATTTGGAGACAAATGATGAATTGTTTAAAGTTGGGACAGTGCCAGCTAATCCTATGGAGAAATTAACCACATCTAAAACCAGTCATGATGAGTGGCGTTATTCTAAACCTTATGAAGAAAACGGAATTCAAAAATTTTTAATGGGTATAGAGCGGCATCAAAAAGCTTTAGTTGCAGAAGTAGATATGACATTCATTGAAGGTTTTGTTAAAGATTTAGCAACCTTAGCTGATTCACAAGGTAACTTTGTCATTGGACATACGGACAAAGATGTGACATTTTCTGATGAGGAATTAGATGGTGATGAAACACTTGTCAAAAAAGAAGTTTCAGGGCTTGACTGGACGTTATTCATGAGTTCGGATGAGGAAAGAAAAATGAAAGACGAATACAAAAAAGGTGAAGTCATTGTAATGTTAAAAGAGGAAGAAAATATTGAAGAATGGGCAGAAGCCCACGATGTTTATGTCATTGATAAAATGGGACAGACTGCTGTTGTAAGGGATTTGACAACAGATGCTTTTGACTTAATGAGAAATTGGGAAGAAGATGAAGCAGTGATTTATATGGAACCTAACTACACATTTGAAAAACAAACGAATTCAGCATTGCCTAATGATGAATTTTATGACAATTATCAATGGAACTTAAAACAGATGGAACTAGAAAACGCGTGGTTTGAAACGACGGGAGAAGAAGAGGTTATCACTGCTGTACTTGATAGTGGAATAGATGCTGAGCACACTGATATCCAAGATCGCATTCATGATGGATTTAATGCATTTGAAAATAATAAAGCGTTTGCGGATGAGAACGGGCACGGTACCCACGTGGCAGGTATTATTGGAGCAGTAACAAATAATAACTTTGGTATTGCAGGGATTACATGGGATTCTCCTTTATTAGCAGTTAAAGTACTTGATGCAGATGCGATAGGTAATGCCTTTGCGATTGCAGATGGCATACGGTGGGCTACAGATAATGGTGCTAAAGTCATTAATTTGAGCTTAGGTGATGAACACCATTCAGAGGTGATGTATGAAGCTGTTAAATATGCGTATGATCATGATGTGGCCTTAATCGCAGCTACTGGCAATGAGAATGTGGATACGCCAATGTATCCAGCAGCCTATGAAGAAGTACTTGCTGTCGGTTCTATAAACGAAAACTCTGAAAGAAGCTTTTTTTCAAATTTTGGTCACCATGTAGATGTGACAGCGCCTGGTGAACATATTCCAAGCACATTTATGAATAATCAATATGTTATGATGAGCGGGACATCGATGGCAGCTCCTCACGTATCTGGTCTTGTAGCTCTACTTCGGTCTGCTCAGCCAGAGCTTACCAATGAAGAGGTTTATGACAAAATACGTCTTTCAGCGACGGATTTAGGCCCAGACGGCGTTGACCCTTATTACGGATACGGAAAGATAGATGCCAGTCGTTTGCTGGAAAAGTAAAAACTCAGGGGATGGGTGAGGGTTTTTATTTTTCGATTATGAATACGTACCAAAACACAAAGAAAAGAGATCCGATAAAAAGAAAGTCATGTTGTTTTTTACAGTATTCGTTTCCTAAATAATCACTCACTTAATAAACCTGAATGGAGAGGACGGAGCTAAGACCCCGTTCCTCCTCCATTTGTTGAATAAGTAAGACATATTAATCATCATCAATCGTTGAAAGATCACCGGTAGGTTCGTTTAGTTCCCATGCCTTTAACACCCGTCTCATAATTTTACCACTTCGCGTTTTCGGTAATTTTTCTTTAAATTCAATTTCTTTTGGTGAGGCATGACCTGCTAACTCTGATTTTATAAAGGTTTGAATATTGTCTTTTAATTCATCTGATGGTTCATAGCCTGATTTTAAAGCGATAAAAGCTTTAATAATATGCCCCCTCACATCATCAGGTTTTCCAATGACGCCAGCCTCAGCAACTGCAGGATGTTCCACAAGTTTGCTCTCAATCTCAAACGGACCGACCCGTTCTCCTGCCGTCATAATCACATCGTCATTTCTACCTTGAAACCAAAAATAGCCATCCTTATCTTTGTAAGCTGTGTCACCGGAAACATACCAGCCAGGGATTGAAAAATACTCACTAAATTTCTCTTCATTGTTCCAAATTCGCCTCATTTGCGATGGCCAGCCCGTCTTAATTGCTAAGTGTCCCATTTCATTAGGTGGCAATTCATTTCCTTCATTATCAATAATAGCCGCCTTAATACCTGGTATGGGCTTGCCCATTGATCCAGGTTTAATAGGTTCACTTAAATAATTACAAATAAGCATAGCTCCCGTTTCAGTCATCCACCATGTATCGTGGATTCTATGCTGGAACACATCCCAGCCCCATTTTACAACCTCTGGATTTAACGGTTCACCGACACTTAAAATGTGTCTAAGAGAGCTTAAATTATATTTTTCAATCGTTTCTTTTGGTGCAGCCATCAACATTCGAAACGCTGTTGGTGCACTGTACCATACTGTAACATTGTATTTTTCAATCGTTTTATACCAATCATCTGGTGAAAAACGACCTCCACGAATCACATTTGTAATACCATTCAACCAAGGACCAAAAATACCATATGATGTTCCTGTTACCCAACCAGGGTCAGCTGTACACCAGTAAATATCATCATCACGTAAATCTAGTACCCACTTTGCTGTCTGATAATGTTGAACCATCGCTTTATGAACATGGTAGACCCCTTTTGGTTTTCCAGTGGACCCAGATGTGTAATGCAGGATAAGGCCATCTTCTAAGTCCATCCATTCGATTGCAGAATCATCATCTGAAGACGCTTTCATTTCTTTCTTGAAGGAATAATAAGGAGGCGTAAGCGTTTCATCACCATCTATTAAAATAATTGTCTCTAAAAAAGGTAACTCATGGGTGGGGATACGTGGAAGAAGAGCGTTTGTTGTCACAATAACTTTTGCTTCGCTATCTTCAAGTCGACTTTTTACAGCTTCCTTCATAAATGCCTCAAATAAAGGACCTACAACCGCTCCAACTTTAATAGCACCAAGTAAAGTGATGTAAAGTTCGGGGGAGCGTGGCATAAAAATAAAAACTCTATCTCCTTTTTTGACTTGTAATCTACGAAACATGTGTGCGGCCTGGTTGGTCGCATTCTTCATTTCATCAAATGTATAAGATTCATCTCGGTGACTGTCGCTATATAAGAGTGCGGATTTTGAACCTTTTCCTTCTTTTACATGACGATCAATACATTCATATGCAGCGTTTATTTTTCCTGTTGTGGACCAAGTAAATTGGTCTTGTACCATATCCCATTCAAATGTTCTTTTAGTCTTATCATAATCCTGCAATTGATAGCGACCCTTTTTCGGCTGCAAAATGGTCATAATAGCCACCTCCAAAAAGAATATATAGTTATCATAAACGTAATATTTTGAAATTTCAAACGATGGCCGAGCTAGATTTATAAAAAAATGTGAAAGCGTCACTCATTCTTGATTTTTTTTTAAAAGAGAAGTAACGTTAACTTATAGTAAAGAGGAGTGAATAGTTATGGATATACTGACAATTTTGATTTTGATTGTTATTGGCATTATCCTCTTGCGGATTGTTGGGGCTATCTTCCGAATAGTTATTACAATTGGATTAATTATGTTGATAATATATGTTGTGTCAGAAGCACTTACACTGAATACGATTCTACTTGTTAAACCCTGGCAACTTATAACAGTAGGTTGTTAGTTTTTAAAATTTCTATCTTATAATTAAGAAGGAGGAATTTCCGTGAGTTATCGTATTGAAAAAGACACATTAGGTGAAGTAAAAGTCCCAGCTACGAAATGGTGGGGGGCACAAACGCAAAGAAGTTTGGAGAATTTTAAAATTGGGTGGGAGCAGATGCCAAAAGAAGTTGTGGAATCCTTTGCTATTTTAAAGGAAGCCACAGCAGCAGCCAATCTAAGACTACATAAGATTGAAAAAGAGAAAAGTGAGATGATTCAAGCTGTGTGCCGTGAATTGCGAGAAGAGGGAGCGTATGAGCATTTCCCTTTAGTTGTTTGGCAAACGGGGAGTGGCACGCAATCAAATATGAATATGAATGAAGTTGTCGCCTATAGAGCAAACGAAAAGTTTGTGGAAGCCGGTAGTGATACGCGAGTGCACCCAAACGACGATGTGAATCGGTCTCAGAGTTCAAACGATACTTTTCCAACAGCTATGCATATTGCCGCATTAAGCGAGGTAAAGGAACGGCTCATTCCATCATTAAAACGTCTTAGAAAAACGGTGGAGAACAAGGCTGATGCGTTTGAAACTATTATAAAAATAGGTCGTACCCATTTACAAGATGCTACACCATTAACGCTAGGACAAGAAATGAGCGGTTGGGCGTTTATGTTAAAAAAATCAGAGGAACTGATTACCCAATCTTCAGAACAGCTTCGTCATCTTGCGATTGGTGGGACAGCGGTAGGAACTGGTATTAATGCTCACCCTCAATTTGGTAACTATACAGCTGAGGAAATTTCTCGTATCACAGGAGATACCTTCTACTCATCGGATAATAAATTCCATGCACTGACTAGCCATGATGAAATTGTTTATGTTCATGGAGCGATTAAAGGCTTAGCAGCAGATTTAATGAAAATAGCCAACGATGTCAGATGGCTTGCTAGTGGTCCTCGCTCAGGTATTGGAGAAATTACAATCCCTGCTAATGAACCTGGAAGTTCAATTATGCCAGGGAAAGTAAATCCAACACAATCTGAGGCACTGACGATGGTTGTATCCCAAGTGTTTGGCAATGATGCCACAATTGGTTTTGCAGCGAGTCAAGGGAACTTTGAATTAAATGTTTTTAAACCAGTCATTATTTATAACTTCCTTCAGTCTGTGCGATTATTAAGTGATGCGATGGATTCATTTAATCATAAATGTGTTGCTGGGATCGAAGTAAACGAAGAGATCATTGAGAAACATGTGAAAAATTCATTAATGTTAGTAACAGCGTTAAATCCTTATATTGGGTATGAAAAAGCGGCAACAATTGCTAAGACAGCTTACGAAAATAATTCGACTTTAAAAGAGACCGCCATTGAATTAGGCTATTTAACAGAAGAGCAGTTTGATGAGTATATCGATCTGGAAAAGATGGTAAGGCCTACTGAGTGATCCAAAAGATGGAGGTGATCCATGAAGGTTTTTGACTTGCATTGTGACGCTTTATTGAAGTTATATAATGGGCACGCCGTGGATTTTACAAGTGATGAAGCGTTAGACGTAACGAAAACAAATCTATCTGATGGTCATGTAGCTTTACAAGTCTTTGCTGTATTTGTGGATCCTCACATCCCTTCAGATGAAAAGTATCGCACAGCTTTACAGCAAATCGATTATTTTCATAGTGAAGTGGTTGGGAAGCACGAAACCATTAAGAAAATTACTAAATGGCAAGATATAAAGTCATTAGCGCCAACTGAAATCGGTGCCATGCTTTCTTTAGAAGGAGCTGACGCCTTTGGAAATGACCTCATGAAATTACGTACATTTTATGAATTAGGTGTTAAGTCGATTGGTTTAACGTGGAATAACGCTAATTTATGTGCAGATGGATGTGGTGAGCCTCGAGGGGCAGGGCTAACACAGTTAGGTGCAGAAGTTGTCAAGTTGAATAATGAAAATAAAGTTTGGACTGATTTATCACACCTGTCTATTAGATCATTTTGGGATACTGTGGCATTAGCGGATTATCCGATTGCTACTCATTCAAATTCATACACAGTGTACCCTCACAGAAGAAATCTAAATGACAAACAAGCAGAAGAAATTTTTAGAAAAAATGGCCTAATCGGTATGGTGTTTAATCCTCCTTTTGTTAGAAGTAATGATTCAGTTCAAATGACTGATCTAATCAGACATATTGATCATTTGTGTTCAATCGGTGGTGTAGACCATTTAGCTTTTGGCTCAGATTTTGATGGTATTTCAACCTATATCCACGGATTGGAACATGCAGGTAAGTATCAGGCGCTTATTAATGAATTGTTAAACTATTTCACAGAGAAAGAAGTACGAGGATTTGCTTACCAAAATATGTTGAACCATTTGCCAGAGGATAAGTGAGTGTATTTTTGACAAGCAATCTAACATAACAAAATATGAATTTAAAAATGGCTCCCACATATAAGTGAGAGCCATTCTTATTCACTGAGTTTTGTCACAATCTCGTTATTTATATTACACAAAATTGAGATTATTTCATGATGATGTTAGTCATAAAGATTTACAGCTAAGCGTAAATCAGTTTCTGACTGAATGGCGTATTTTAAGAAGAAAGGATGTTTTGCAATTGATATCATGGATTAAGGAGGCGTTACTTCAAACGGGCTGTGATGCTTCTATTAGAGATATTCAACATGTTTCTGGAGGTGACATTAATGAAGCGTTTTATGTTAAGACAAATAACTACGATTATTTTATAAAGAGCCATGAGAAGATGTCCCCAGATTTTTTTATTATCGAAAAGGAGTCTTTGGAATTTATTCATCTTGAAGCAAATATTTCCGTTCCAGAAGCGTATGGCGTATTCAATATTGATACAAGATGTGGTAAAAGAAGCGGTTTGGTGATGAAGTGGATAGCCCCTGAACCACGCCAAGGCAAATACCAAGAAATGCTAGCAAACTGTATTGCTAACTTGCATCGTGTGACTCATACGGCATTTGGATATAATAAAGATACATACATCGGAACCATTCTTCAACATAACGAATGGCGTGAAAATTGGTGTGATTTCTATGCATCAAAACGTTTACTAGCGCAAACAGAATTAGCTGTTAGAAACGGTAAAATGCCTCTTAAAAGGCGTAAAATGATGGATCACTTACTAGCGCGTTTACACGAGTGGATTCCCACAACAACTGTGACGCCTAGACTGCTTCATGGCGATTTATGGTCGGGTAATTGGTTAAGTAATTCAGAAAACAAGATTTACCTTATTGATCCATCTATTTTATTTGGCCACAGGGAAATGGATATAGCGTATACTGAATTGTTTGGAGGATTTAACGAACTGTTCTATAGTGTGTATAACGCACAATTACCATTGGATCAGGAATATCCTGGACGAAGGCCCCTTTACCAATTGTTTTATTTACTTGTTCACCTAAACACATTTGGTGAAAGGTATGGCTCTCAAATTGATAGTATACTTCACCATTATATAGGGGACCCAAGCTTATAAAATCCTGTTTTTAGTTAAACGTTTATGCGTTAGATCAATAAGGGAATTAATAAAAAGAACCTTCAATCAGGGCATTAGCGGCCGTTAGCTGCCACCTAAATAGATTTATCTTTGCTTGCTAATTGTTGCGATGTTTGCGGACGCTTATCTGCGATAAATCTATTCTTTTTTTTAGTCAATAACGGTTAAACTGTTTTAAAGCTTTTAGTTTTTCTATGCTTCAGATTGCATTAATTAAGCATATCTTAATTAAGTCTCATATGTTCATGTTATAATAACTGATAATTTGTGAATGCGATGTACGAGGAGGTTAAGTCATGACAAGAGGAAATTATAAAAAAGCAACTTTTGCAGGGGGATGTTTTTGGTGCATGGTTTCCCCTTTTGACGAGCAGCCAGGTATAGAGGCCGTTGTTTCAGGCTATACGGGTGGTCATACACCTAATCCTACGTATAAAGAGGTTTGTTCAGAAACAACAGGTCATCTAGAGGCGGTAGAAATTACGTATGATTCACAAGTTTTTCCTTATGAAAAATTGTTAGATCTTTTCTGGAGACAAATAGACCCTACAGACCCTGGTGGTCAATTTAATGACAGAGGCCACTCTTACACGACAGCCATCTTTTACCACGATGATCATCAGAAGGAATTAGCAGAAAAGTCAAAACTAAACCTACAAAACAGTGCTAAATTTAATGGTGAAATAACCACGGTTATTAGACCGGCTGAACCATTTTTCCCTGCCGAAGAGTATCATCAGTATTATTACAAGAAAAATTCATTTCATTATAAATTATATAAAAAAGGTAGTGGAAGAGAGGCTTTTATTAAAACCTATTGGGGGGATACACCATGAAAAAGAATGACTTAAAGGATAAGCTAACGCCACTTCAATATAAGGTCACACAAGAAAATGGAACTGAACCTCCTTTTGAAAATTCTTATTGGAATTTTTTTGAGGAAGGATTATATGTTGATCTTGTGTCAGGTGAACCACTGTTTACTTCTAAAGAAAAATTCGAATCAAATTGTGGCTGGCCAAGTTTTACAAAACCGATTGATGAAGCTTCTATCAAAGAAAAAACGGATACGAGTCATCATATGATCCGTACAGAAGTTAGAAGCTCTCAGGGTGATTCCCATTTGGGTCATGTGTTTAACGATGGTCCAAAGCCAAATGGATTAAGGTATTGTATAAACTCTGCAGCTTTAAAATTTATACCTAAGGATAAATTGAAAGAAGAAGGTTATGAAGACTATCTAAGTCTTTTTGAGAATTAAATGCCTTATTATAAACGTTTGCATGAAAATCACCTTTTCAAATGTAATGCCAATTAATGTGAAAAGGTGATTTTTGTTAAAGTATATAAAGAAAACCTAGACTTAACCTTATTGTGTTAGTGCCTAATGCGATTAATAGCGGCCGCAAGCTCAAGTTTCCTAGGTAAAGCAAAATCTCCAGGATGTTGTCCAGCGAAAGGTGAGAGGCTATCAATACCTTGTTGTTCAAGTTTTTCATAAACATCATTTATTGCGTCTTTTAAGGTTAAAGGCTCTTTTGAATGTTTAATAATTTGTTTAATCATTAATGCCAGAGCTTGTGTTTGACTTTGATGGACGAGTTGCTCTACATAAGTAAGATCCACTATCGTTTTTCCTATTTTAATGTTGTGAAGTCCTTTACTCTCCACCTTTTCTTTCTTATCAAACAATTGAAAAAGTCTTCGCTTATCAATCATTCTTTTCTGTTTTAATGTTTGGAAAGGTTTAGAAATCTCTGTGGTACGTTGAGTTAGTAGCTCCTGAGCTATTTTTTTAGCTTCACGTGTTTTATTAAATGGTTTGTATTCCTCCATCATATAAATGACGTCAGCTACATCGAAATAATCTCCTGAGCCTCCTATAACAAGAATTGAAGAAATTCCCTTTTCCGTATACAAGTCTTGAACACGGTCTATGAAAGGTGTAATAGGTTCTTTGTCTTTCCTGACAAGCTGTTGCATGCGGGCGTCTCGAATCATGAAATTTGTGGCACTTGTGTCTTCGTCAATTAGTAATAACGTTGTATCCATTTCCAAAGCTTCCATAATATTTGCCGCCTGTGATGTACTGCCACTGGCGTTTTGAGAAGAAAAGTCTTCCGTCGTCTTTCCAAAAGGTAAATCATTAATAAACGGTGATATATTCACATGTTTAATCATTCTGCCATCTTCAGATCGTATTTTTATTGCAGATTCATCTGTGATGACATATTCTCTTCCGTCACCTATCTCGTGATTATAGACCCCTTTTTCTATCGCTTGTAATAAGGTACTTTTTCCATGATAGCCACCCCCTGTTATGAGGGTAACCCCTTTTTTTATGGCCATGCCCCGAATTTGTTTGCCAGACGGTAATTTAAGGATGATTTCATCTTCAGCTGGACTTTCAAAAGGAACGGCATCTTGGGTAAGCATCGGTTTATGGCTAACACCAGTCTTTCTAGGGAGAATAGAATTGTTAGCAATAAAGCTGACAAGTTGTCGTTTTTTTAATTCTAAACGAATGTATTTTTGATCATTTGCTAGGATGAGAGCTTTTTTTAAACTTTCTCGATCATAGTTTTTAACGGTATTAATGATCACCTTAGGTAATAACGATGTTAGTAACGTGTTCGCCTGATGTCCTAATATCCTTCGACCTTGCGCTGGTAATCCACATGAGAGGCGAAATTCAATTCCCTTCGGTGTCATGAATACTGCAGTCCGATCGATGACTTCTTGTCCCGGTACGTCAATGAAAATCAGCCCACTTTTTCCTGTACCAGAGATAGTGTTTTTAACATTCTGTAGTTGTTTATGACACTCTTTAGCGAAAAAATGTTTTAGAGCTATCATTTGGTCAGTCTTCACATAATCAGATGGGTTTAAATCTGTATGGGTGTGGGGGATGAAAACTCGGACACGAGATGGTGCAGCAAATGGGTCACCTTGAACATAGTCAATAAAGAGTGTCACCATATCTCCATCATATGCACCTTGAATTGACTTCAGTGCTCGATAAGATTTTCCATCTAGTTTTATTAATTGTTTAGATAACTGTTCCATAATAATCTCCTTTAAAAATGACGTATTGATCCCTCTTTTTAATTAACCTCCCTAATACAAAATTAAACACAAAATGCATACATATTCAAAACAGGTACTGGGCAACATAACCGTGTTAAATACAACGATTGGAGTGAAAGTTATGAAGACACGGTGGTTAATAAGTTTGAGTTTTCTCGTGATGCTCTTAGGGTTCACGTCGATTTACCCAGCTATTACTGGAGCTGAAAAGGCTGAAGAGGCAAAACTACGGATTGTTCACGCGTCACCTAACACTTCAGCAGTAGACGTTTACGTAAATAAAGATAAAATCATAAGTGATATGGGCTTTAAGGATGTCAGCGAATACTTATCAGTCGAAGAAGGTAGTTATGATATTAAACTGTATTCGAGTGGAAGTAAACCTGATGATAGTGATCCGGTGTTAGAAGAAAATGTGACAGTGATGGGTGGTGAAGGTTATACATTTGCTGCGGGAGGAAATTCTTCAGAAATAAGCTTATTTGAATTTAAAGATGAGTTGTCACCATCAGAAAGTGAAGCAAAAGTCAGAGTGATTCATCTGTCACCAGATGCTCCTGCCATAGATGTATTCTCATTAGAGACCCCTTTAGTGAAAGCTTTGGAATATAAGAAAGCAAGTGTTTATGAGACACTACCTGAAGGAAATTACTCCTTTGACATTAAACCAGAAGGACAAGATAAAGCCATATTTAATTTACCAAATGTTGAACTGAAAAATGGGAAGAATTATACGATTATCGGATTAGGTTTATTAAAAGGTGATCCAGCCTTTGACATGATTATTTCTCAAGATAACTAGTATTACCAAACAGGGACAAGTGGGCTGAATGATTTTAATTTAACTTTGCATTGTAATGGAAATGTAAGAAAAAACAACTTGTCCCTGTTAAATAAAATGTTTATGATAACACCATCATAAATATTTGGGTGATTAAATGAAAGGTGTTTCACGATTATTAATTATCTCAGTTATTATCTCTTTCTTATTTTTGCCGTCTCATTTTACTAGCGCTTCTTCCTTGTCAAGTTTTAGTACACCACTTGATAGTGAAGCATATGTAGTCGTTGATGCGAATAGTGGAGAAAAGTTAATTGGAAAGAATGCAGATATGGTGATGTACCCAGCTAGTATAACGAAAATTGTTACAGCTATAATGGCAATTGAAACGCTAGATTTAGATGAGACTGTTACCATCAGTGAGGAAGCAGTCAACGCTGATGGCACAAGGGTTTATTTATTGGAAGATGAAGAAGTTACCGTTCAGCAACTTTTGTACGGGCTCATGGTCAGTTCAGGAAACGATGCAGCTATTGCGCTTGCCGAACACATGGCCGGCTCAGTAGAAGCATTTTCTAAAGACATGAACGAGTTCGTAAAAAAACATGTTGGTACTTCTTCAACTCACTTCACTAATCCTCATGGGCTATTCAACGACGAACACGTTACTACTGCTAGTGATATGGCTAAAATTAGTGCGTATGCCATGAAAAACACATCATTTCGTGATTTAGTAGCGACAGAATCTTATGAATGGATCGGTGAAGGTTGGGAAACGACTTTGTATAACCACCATCCGCTATTAAGGCAGTTAGAAACCGTCATTGGAATTAAAAACGGTTATGTAGAAAAGTCTGGATTTACACTTGTAACCGCAGCAGAAAAAGATGGCACAGAATTAATTATTGTGACATTAAACAGCGCCACAAGTAATCTTGGGATGCGGGATACTGAACGCCTTCTAGATTATAGCTTCAAGCATTATGAGACTCAGTGGGTATCTTTTGAGGACAGTTTAATCACGCCAGGGTTTATTTACCCTGAGAAGATCGGTGTGACCACTTTTAAAAATGAACCCATTTCATATGATGTTTCCAACAATGGATTTCTAAGAATATACGGAAGTGGGAACAGGCTTTTAGGGTTGAATAGTTTAGACCCCCTCGAAATTGAAAGTAAAGAAACGCTTGAAAAGGAGACCTTATCTTCTGAAAGAGGAAAACTTGCTACTTTCTTAAGCTTTGATTGGGTGTTTGTAACCGGTTTTTTATTTGTGTAAAATGCTAAGATAGTGGGCTCAGCAATTTATGTATCATTGGTGGCGTTTTTTCCAATTGGGCATAAGTTGTTGAGCTTTTGTTTGTCTCTAAGGAATCTTTAACTGTTTAAAGACATTCCTACTGATGTTAAACTAAAGGCATATATATTGTTTGGCTTTATAACTGTGTCACTATTCACTTTGTCCTTTTAAGAAAAGAAGTTAGTGAATTTATCAACGTGCTAGACTATGTATGTCGTTTGAAATGCCGTTATCAGGAGGCTTGTTCACCGTGAAATGGGCGAAGGTTGTAATTAAACATGTTATTTTAATCTCGTCAATTTTAATAGCATGTATGCTAATAATTATTTCGATTTCAGTATACTTATGGCAAACGACAGATGAAGGCCGTCTTCCAGCTAAAACGGCTGTGGTACTCCATGCTATTAATAATAATCTTGTTAGTTTAGACATAAATATACGCCCACCTGCGATCGTTTCCGGTGGGGGGAGTGGGGGAAACCCATTACTTAGAGAAGATTTAGTCATTCCTGTTCAAGGAGGCGTACAGATTCCCGTACGTATGTATCGACCACAAGGGGAGGGACCCTTCCCTATCCTTATGTATTACCATGGGGGGGCATTTATTGAAGGTTATGGTAGTTTGGAGACCCATGATAATATCATTCGGTCTTTAGCTACTCGTACCAACAGTATTGTCATTGCACCAAGTTACAGGTTGGCACCAGATTACGTTTTTCCTACAGCTGTTGAAGATAGTTATTCAGCCATTGAATGGGCTGTAGAGCATGCAGATTCGTTCAATGGAGATCGTGAAAGATTAAGTGTTGTAGGGGATAGTGCAGGCGGGAATATCGCGACTGTTATGACGCTTATGGCACGTGATAGACATGGACCAGAAATTTCGGCGCAAGTGTTATTATATCCATTAACGACGTTTCAGGATGTCCCTTTAGAGTCAAGAGAGATTTACGATAGTGGCTATTATCTGCTATCAAGACAAGTGATGTATTTAGCGAGAGATTTATATACGCCTGACGAATTAATGTGGTCTCATCCTTATACGTCCCCTTTACAGGCGGAAGATTTGAGCAATCTGCCTCCAACCCTCATCATTACAGCCGAATTTGACCCACTAAGAGATGAGGGAGAGGCATACGCAGAAAGACTGGCAGAATTCGATGTGCCTGTTAGAGCTACACGTTATCGAGGTGTCATGCATGGATTTATTTCATTTTACGAAGTCATGCAAAGTGGCAGGTATGGCTTACAAGAAACTGCTAGTTTTTTACGGCAAGTTAACCAAGGCACAGCAGACATAGGAGATGCCTATAACTTGCAAGTTAGACAACCACCACAAGGGTTTGACAGAGTGAGAGACCAGACCGAAGCTTTTGCTATAGCGGCATATCTAATCGGGAGGTCTGGCGCAAATTTGTTTAGTACGCCCTAAGCCAAGTGACATAAAGGAGTTAAACTATGAAGAGAAAGCTGACAGTTCTAATTAATTTAATTGCTATCAGTTTACTTATTTTTAGCGTTATTTATTACGGGTACTATTTGTATATTGGAGTTTATTGGGGATTTACAGGGAGAATTTTAGTTTCTTTAGTATCTGATGGTATTTTCCTTCTGTTCATACCTGTTAGTATTGGGCTTTTCCTTAAGAAAAAATGGGCTTGGTGGTTAACATTAACCACCTTCATTGTTCTATTTATGGCTAAATTGGCTGGGATTTTTGCTAACATTTATTTATTAATTTCAGGTTCTATAGCCGATATGTTAGGTGGCTCTCATCTTCTCCTTGAAACTTTATATTTACTGTTATATGGTTTAATCATTACCTTGTTTTCATTAAATATTATGAAGGAAAGATTCGGAGTTATACGCCCATTTACTGAGTGGTTTTGGCGTGTAGTCCTGGCGGCGGCCATCGTATACGTCCTTTATTTTATATTAACGCTTATTCTTTTATCAGTATTAAACCCACTCTAAGCATTATTACATACATGCTTTCTCTTTTTTATAAGACGAATTGTAATATTATCAAACAAAAAATGATAAAAGGTGGAATGTATAATTAAGTGCGACACCTAAAAATAAACAATTACTATGCTATAGGGGGCCACCACGTTGGAAGCAAAACTAAATACTAATGTAAAAACAATTCAAATATCAGGCATTCGCCAATTTTTTAACCGGGTACAAGATTTTCCAGACGCTGTTCAATTAACTCTAGGTCAACCTGATTTCCCCACACCAGACCATGTAAAGGCTGCTGCGAAAGAAGCGATAGATTCTAATAAAACAACCTATACACCTAATGCAGGATTACTAGAACTCAGAAAGTACGCATGTGACTATGTATTTAAAAAATATGCATTACATTATGACCCTGTAACTGAAATTGTTGTAACAAATGGGGCTTCACAAGGAATAGATGTGACAATGAGAACCATATTAGAACCAGGAGATCGTGTCCTTATTCCGGCCCCTGTTTATCCGGCTTACGAACCTATCATCCGCTTATGTGGTGCCGAACCAATTTTTATAGACACGACTCATTCTGCTTTTAAGCTTACTGTCTCCCAATTAAAAGCTCATATGGATCCAAAAGTAAAAGCTATCATTTTACCTTATCCGTCCAACCCAACTGGGGCGGTATTATCAGAAAAAGAATTAGCCAACCTAGCAGAATATTTGCAGAAAATAGATGTTTTTGTAGTGGCAGATGAAATTTACTCAGAATTAAATTACAACAAGACACATCAATCTATAGCTACAATGGAAGGTATGAGAGATAAAACCATTGTGATCAATGGACTAAGTAAATCGCATGCTATGACGGGGTGGAGAGTAGGCTTTGTTTTTGCTCCAGCATCAATTACACAACATCTTGTTAAAGTACATCAATACAACGTAAGCTGCGCAAGCTCTATTTCACAATATGCTGCGATTGAGGCCGTTAAAAACGGAACACAGGATAGTGAATTTATGAGGAAGCAGTATAAAGAGCGCCTAGAGTTTGTTATAGAACGTTTACAGAGTATAGGGATACCAGTCATTATTCCAGAAGGGGCTTTTTATGTTTTTCCTTCAATTAAGGCTTCAGGATTGTCCTCTTTCGACTTTGCTCTAAGATTGTTAGAAGAAGAGAAATTAGCGGTAGTGCCAGGGGACGCATTTTCATCATTTGGGGAAGGATATATTCGATTATCCTATGCTTATGCATTGCACGAACTTGAAGAAGCATTGTTACGATTGGGAAATTTTTGGATAAAAGTGATGAACTAAACTTAAAAAACTCAATTTTGTTTCATGCAAAATTGGGTTTTTATGATAGGACTTTTTAGTTAGTTTTTATTTATTGTCTACTAAAAATTTTTACATGTCTCTATTAAAATCCACGATTTATTTGAGTTCGAACGGGAATTAGTCATATATATATAAGTTCTTTGACAATTTAAATAGTATGGAATAAGAACAAACCTTTGAGGTCTAGGAAACATAGTGATAAAATAACTGTGAAAACGCTTTTACCCTATCTGTGCATTGTAAAGTGTTGTTGCGTACATATTTCGTTAATGGAGGTTAAAGTCATGGAAAATCAATCTATCAGATTGAGTGAAGGATGGTCGCAATTTTATGGACCTAACTTAGGGTACATGCTTGACAAGTACGAAGAATATGAAAAAAATCCTCAATCTGTTGAAGATGAATTGAAGGAATTTTTCAAGTATTGGGGAGCATACAGTGAAGAAGCTAATTTAAAGCAATCTACTGTTAATGAGCCTCGTTCCTTAGCACAAGGAGATCAAGATGGCTATTATAAAGCAATGCAGGCGATAAAGTTGGCAGATTCGATTAGAAGGAACGGACATCTGATGGCAGATATTTCTCCTATTAATTTAGAAGAAAAACCCTCAATTTTAACGTATGCAGATTTTGATCTAACCGAAGAGGATATTAAGAAAATTCCTCCGCAACTCATTTCTCCTAATAGTCACCAGTCATTCAGTAATGGGTTAGAAGCACTTGAGCACTTGAAAGAAACGTATACTAAACGTTTAGCATTTGAATTTAATCAAGTGCACGATATGGAAGAACGTCGATGGTTGTTTGAGAAAGTGGAATCTCGTGATTATTTACCGGAAATTTCTGATGAAAAGCGTCTAGCGTTATTTAAACGTCTAAACAAAGTTGAAGGTTTTGAACACTTTATCCATAAAACATTTAAAGGACAAAAAAGGTTCTCCATCGAAGGATTGGACACCATGGTTCCCATGCTCGATGAAATTGTGAGAGAATCTGTAGAAGATGGGACAGAAAAAATTATGGTAGGTATGGCTCATCGGGGTAGATTGAATGTATTAGCCCATGTTTTAGGCAAACCATACGAGATGATTTTTTCTGAATTTCATGATGCACCTAATAAAGATTTAGTGCCCTCAGAGGGTTCCGTAGGTATTAACTATGGTTGGACAGGAGATGTTAAATATCATCTAGGTGCTGATCGAGCCATTAAAGAAAGACAAACGGATGCAACGATTACGCTAGCTAATAATCCAAGTCATTTGGAATTTGTCAATCCTGTCGTAGAAGGATTTGCTAGAGCCGCTCAAGAGGACCGTTCAAAACCTGGTTACCCAAAGCAGACAAAACATAAAGCCTTACCAATATTAATTCATGGCGATGCAGCATTTCCAGGTCAAGGTATCGTAGCAGAAACGTTAAATTTAAGCCAATTATACGGCTACTCAACAGGGGGGACGATTCATATAATTGCTAATAATATGATCGGTTTTACCACAGTGAGTGGTGATTCCCGCTCTACGAAATATGCGAGTGATCCAGCTAAAGGATATCAAATACCAATTATCCATGTTAATGCTGATGACCCAGAAGCCTGTATTGCAGCAGCACATTTAGCCCACCTGTATCAAAGAGAATTTCACAAGGATATTGTTATTGATTTAATCGGTTATCGTCGGTATGGACACAATGAGATGGATGAACCTTTAGCAACACAACCCTCATTGTATAAAAAAATAAAGGAACACCCCACTGTTTTTGAACGCTATGCTGAGGAGCTAATTGACAGGGGGCTTATAGAAAAAGCAGAAAAGATTAACATAAGAGAAACGTTCTCATCAAAATTAGAAGCCTTTTTCGAAAAGATAAAACGAAACAAAAGAAAGTTTATTGATGAAAGCATGACGCCTCCTGCTTATGTGAGAAGCACACTTGAAGGAATAGAAACAAAAGTTCCTATCGAGCAATTACGAAAGTTAAATGAAGATTTGCTCATATTTCCAGAAAAGTTTAATGTTTTTCCGAAGCTAGAGAAAATATTAAAACGGCGTGTGGCATCATTAAAGGATGAAGGGAAGATTGACTGGGGACTTGCTGAAACGTTGGCATTTGGAACGATTCTATCAGAGGGCATACCTATAAGATTGACAGGTCAAGATTCAGAAAGGGGCACCTTTTCTCAACGCCATCTCGTATTACATGATTATAATTCAAATGATATCTACTCGCCTCTTCATACGTTACCTACTGCTAAAGCGTCTTTTGCCATTCATAACAGTCCTCTTTCAGAGGCTGCTTGTGTAGGGTTTGAGTATGGTTATAACGTACAGTCACCAGAAACATTAACAATTTGGGAAGCGCAATACGGTGATTTCTCCAACGGTGCACAAGTTATTTTTGATCAGTTTCTATCCAGCGGAAGAGCCAAGTGGGGGCAGAAATCAGGAATGGTACTCTTATTGCCCCACGGGTATGAAGGACAAGGGCCAGAACATTCAAGTGGTCGTATGGAACGATTTTTAACCTTAGCGGCTGAAAATAATTGGCACGTTGCAAATTTAACGCGAGCAAGTCAATATTTTCATCTCCTCCGAAGACAGTCTAAGTTATTAAAAGAGAATGAAATCAGACCTCTTGTACTTATGGCACCTAAAAGTCTCTTAAGGAATGAAAATGTTGCCTCTTCACCTTATGACTTAAGCGAAGGTAAATTTGAAACTATTCTCGTGAACGATCAGCTTGGAAACGAGAAAACTGAGGTTGACAGGATTGTTTTCTGCTCGGGTAAAGTAGCCGTTGAATTAGAAGAGCAAATAAAAGAGAATGTAGCAGAACTTAATTGGCTACAAGTAATAAAAGTTGAAGAAATTTATCCATTTCCTTCTAAGAAAATTAAAGAAGTCATGGATCACTATCCGAACTTAAAAGAATTAATTTGGTTACAAGAAGAGCCACAAAATATGGGAGCATGGCATTATATCTTTCCGTATTTGCAAGATCTTCGTAGCGAAAACATGCGTGTTGGTTTTATTGGTAGAAAGCGCCGGTCAAGTCCTGCAGAAGGGGATCCAAAAGTCCATAAGAAAGAGCAAAATAGGATTATAACTGAAGCTATTACGCGTAAACGGGAAGGGAGTCCTGAATAATGCTAGAAATAAAAGTACCAGAATTAGCTGAATCCGTTACAGAAGGTACTGTTGCAGAGTGGTTGAAGCAGCCAGGAGATTACGTGGAAAAAGGCGAAGACATTGTTGAACTGGAAACGGACAAAGTAAACGTGGAAATATCCGCTGAGGAAGCAGGCATCTTAGAGGAGGCTGTCGTTGAACCTGGCGAAACGGTTAAAGTTGGAGATGTCATCGCTCGAATGAATACAAATGCAAAAGAAGCAGAGGAAAGTTCGAAGGGGCAAAGTACTGAAAAGCAAATAAAAACGATCCTGGATAATAGTGGGGAAGAAAATAACAATAGTGGTCACATTCCTAACAAAGATGAGAATGAGTTTTCTGATGAACATCATCGACCACTAGCATCACCGGCTACGCGAAAATATGCGCGAGAGCAGGGTATAAAGTTAAATGATATACAGCCGCGCGATCCATTAGGAAAAATTCGCAAAGAGGATATAGATGAACATAAAAGTAACCGCAACCAAACGAGTGGTTCCCCATCACTAGGTTCGTCTGAATCTAAAGCGCCTAGCCAAGATTCTAATAAGCCTGTAGAGAGAATAAAAATGTCTAGACGTCGTCAGACCATTGCTAAACGTCTTGTGCAAGCACAACAAACTGCTGCAATGTTAACAACCTTTAATGAGGTTGATATGACAAACTTAATGGATTTAAGAAAGCGTCGAAAAGATAAGTTTCTAGAAAACAACGGGGTGAAGCTAGGATTTATGTCCTTCTTTACAAAAGCGGTTATCGGCGCTTTGAAAAAATACCCATATGTTAATGCTGAAATTGACGGCGATGAAATTATTCTTAAGAAATTCTATGATATTGGGGTAGCGGTTTCAACGGAAGATGGTCTTATTGTCCCTGTTGTTAGAGATGCAGATCGTCTTGACTTTGCTGGAATTGAAAAAGAAATTGGTCAATTAGCGGAGAAGGCACATGAGAAAAAACTAGCATTGAATGAATTGCAAGGGGGCTCTTTTACTATTACAAATGGAGGCGTCTTTGGCTCATTATGGTCAACGCCTATTCTCAACACGCCACAAGTAGGCATATTAGGTATGCATAAAATTCAAATGAGACCTGTTGCAATTGATAATGATCGATTTGAAAATCGTCCGATGATGTATATTGCTCTGTCTTACGATCATCGGATAATTGACGGTAAAGATGCTGTTGGATTTCTAGTTAAAGTGAAAGAGTTAATTGAAGATCCTGAGTCTCTTTTACTTGAAGGCTGATGTTACAAGTCGGTTAATTGTTATATGAACTTATTTCTAAGTACGGAGAAGCTTTACTCTCCGTACTTTTTTATGACAGATATCCGTCTGTAAAACAGCCACCTCAATATAGAAGAGGAGAAAAAAATCTATTTAGGGGAGACAGATCGCTAATCTCCAGCTTCACTCAACCTTCAATCAGTGGGAGAGGACCGAAAACGTCCACTGATTGAAGGTTCGTTTTATGGGAAGAGACAAGCTAAAACAGCTGTCTCCTATTGAGAGTGACAAACTAAGAAAAAAAGTGTCAGTCCTAGAGAAAAGGGTAAGAAGAGATTCACATTATCTACCAAAAGGTGTTAAACTATAATCATAGACTCTTAGCCATAATAAATGAATGTATAATTTTCCCACCTATGTTTCATGGTGATGGGTCATAAGGAAAGCTTTAAAGATGGGGGGCAGCGTTTTTACGCACTTTTATAATACAAATAGAAAAGAATACTACTCAGCAAATTATTGACTATAGATAGGAGTTATTATCATGATAAAAGCGATTTTATTTGATTTGGATGGCACTTTACTTCCTATGGATACGGAAGCATTTATCTCGACTTACATGAGTGAACTAGCAGCGAGGGTGTCACACATCGTTAGTCCAGATATATTTACGAAAGCATTATGGAATGGCACGAAAGCTATGATGTCTGACACTAATTCAACGATAACAAATGAGAAAGTCTTTGAAGCCGTTTTTTTAAAGGAAACAGGCCTAAAGAAAGAAGATATATGGCCAGAATTAGATGAATTTTACATAACGACTTTTCCATCTTTTTCTTACTTATGTCATAGTCAACCTATTGCGCGTCATATAGTAGAAGAAGCAGTAAAGAAGCAGTACAAGATAGCTGTAGCAACAAATCCAGTTTTTCCTAAAGCAGCTATCCATCATCGATTAGAATGGGCCGGTATTAGTGATATACCATTTGATCTAGTGACTGTATATGAAGAAAGTACATTTACCAAACCTCACAAACAATATTTTGAGTCTATTGCTCAACAATTAGATGTTCATCCTAGTGAATGTGTGATGGTCGGAAATGATAAGCAGGAGGATATGGCGGCTTCACTTTCAGGAATGAAAACCTTTCTTATAGAAGGGTGTGTCATCGACCGAGGCAAGCCTCAATATGCAATTGATGCTAAGGGGAGTCTGGATGATTTCTTTCTCATGCTAAAACGAGATCAAGGTATCTTTTCCAGTTAACCCAGAAGATAGATATTGATGAAATGAGGGACGTTGAATGATGAATCACAGTGATAAATATTCTAAACCAATAGCAGTACATGAACGTGTAGATGAATTAGATATGATCAGAGGGTTTGCTTTATTAGGTATTCTCGTCGCAAACATGCCTTTTTTTGGTTCCTCATTTATTTATTCTATACTAGCGAATGACCGTTTATGGACTGAAGGATACCATATATTTGCAGAAGGGTTCATTCATTTTTTTGCAACTTCTAAATTTTTCACGATGTTTTCTTTTTTATTCGGTCTCGGCTTTGTTATTTTTTTAGAAAGAGCTGCTGAAAAAACGAAACATCCGCGGAGGTTGTTTTTAAAACGCCTATTTTTCTTATTAATTTTTGGATTAATCCATGCTTTCGGGATCTGGTATGGAGATATTTTAGTGCTGTATGCTATCACAGGGGTGTTCTTGTTATTATTTCATAAAGCGAAACCAAAAACGGTCATTATATGGGCTTTTTGTTTAATAGGACTGCCAGCTCTTCTTTTTACTTTTTTGGCATTTCTTATGTATGCAGCAAGAGACATGATTCCTGCCGATATAGAAGGGATCTCTTACGGAACAGAACTGGCAGAGCAAGCATTTGCTGCTTATAGCTCAGGTTCCATTTCAGAAATTTTCGCACAAAGAGCATTTGATTATCGGTTCATGTTTTCTAGTAATATTTTTATGCTGCCGATTGTACTCGGTATGTTTTTATTCGGAGTGTATATCGCAAAAACAAAGAAACATACTAACATTTCTGAGCATTTATCATTTTATCAAAAGGTTTGGGTATGGAGTTTAATTATCGGATTTCCTGTTAATATTCTGTTCGTATATAGTTATTTTTCACAAGGCCCAGACAATATGGCCGCTTCATTAGCCTATACAGCTTCAACCATGGTGAGTGGTCCTGCTCTTTGTTTCTTTTATATGACAACGATAGTTCTATTAGTGCAAAAAGGATGGGGGAAATTATTTGTACCCCTTAAGGCTGTGGGTCGAATGGCCTTAAGTAATTACTTATGTCAATCGATTGTTTGCACGTTGATCTTCTACAATTATGGATTAGGGCTTTTCGGTGAAGTAGGTCCATTAATATGGCTATTCATAGCGATTATTTTATTTGCAGGCCAAATTATCTTGAGTCACATGTGGTTAAAAAGGTTTAGATTTGGCCCGGCGGAATGGGCTTGGCGAAGCCTCACTTATGGTCGGATACAGCCATTAAAGATGAGATCAAAGTAAATCTTCAAGTGTTAAAATAAGAGAGTCTCTTGCCTATTATTAACTATTTAAGCCGATGTATATTTACCTTTTTCTACGCTCATGATAACTTACAGGGCTATCAAAGGAGGTAAGTATGTATGCGGAAACGTCATCCGAACAAAAATAAAGCATTAACACATAATCAAACACCTGTAGAAAGCATACCTGATCACGAGAAAGAACGACCAGTTTCTCACAATAGGGAAGTGGAAAAGCGAGATAAATAACCAAAAATGGAGGCGCATTAAAATCGCGAACCTCCATTTTTGGTTATCCTAGAGACTTGTATAAGGCTTCTAAAACTTTCATGTTATTATAGGTGTTCTCTGGTGAATAGTGAGGGCTTTTATGTGACAGAATACATTGAGAAAAATGTGTTATTTGTTCTGTAAACTGATTCGCTTCAAAAGATTGATAATCAACTGATTCGCCATTAACATTTTTTAAGATGACAACCCCTTTTCCACCGTCAGGATTGTGGTCAGGTCTGAAGGCATAAGGGACTTCAATACTACCTTTAGTGCCGATGACCTCATATCGGTTAACTTTAGCTTCGTTAAAGCTACAATCAATGACAGCATCTACTTTTTCAAATGTTAAAATGGCAGAAGTGGCTACATCTACGTTTGAATTTGCAAGTTTTCTTGCGGTGGCAAAAACCTTAATTGGCTCTTCTTCAAGAAGAAATCGACTTACGTGAACACAGTAACAGCCAACATCGTATAAACTTCCTCCACCTAAATCCTTGTTAAGTCGAATATTACTGCTTGCTAGTTCAAGGGGAAATGAAAAGGAAGCCCTAATTCTCGTAATATCTCCAATTCGGCCATCAGATAGCCATGATTTGACGCACTGATGTTGCGGATGAAATTGATACATAAACGCTTCCATCCAAAAAATATGGTTCTCTTTAGCCGCTTCATTCATTTCGACAATGTCTGCTGAGTTTATTGCAGCAGGTTTTTCTACAAGCACATGCTTTTTATGCTGTGCGGCTTTTATAACCCATTCTTTATGTAAGGCATTAGGTAAAGGAATATAAACTGCATCGATGGTGTCATCATTAAGAAGGGCGTCATATGACTCATAATACTTATGTGCTCCCCACTGTTCTGCCGTTTCCTTTGCTTTACCACTTTCACTAGCTACTCCGACTAACTCTGCATTTTCTGCTTCATGTATCGCTGGAACCATCGATTTTTTAGCAATATTGGCCGTACTAAGGATACCCCAGCTTACTTTATCAGTCATCTGTAAATCTCCTTTCCGCTTCGGTCTCATGACATAATTCTATATATAGGTTCACAATTCCTTTTAACAATTAAATAACTTACTTAATTTAACGTAATTTTAATACGATAGTTTTTAAGCTACTGGAAATTTGTGAAACAAACATGATCACCATTAAGAAATAGTATATGTTCGTGATGAAGGAAAAAGGACAGATCATGAAAAAAGGGATGTCATTATACTACGTAGTATAATGAAGTTTGTATCATTTGCTTTTAGACACATTTTGTATGAAGAGGGAGGGGGGAAGGCATCTATGAAAGTGGCTTTTTTAGATCGAGACGGCACTATTATAGAAGATTATTCAGATGAAGTATGGACGTCCGTGACAGCTCCTGTATTTATACCTGAAGCAATTAATGTTCTACACACTTTAACGTTAAAAGGATATGACATTATTATAGTGACGAATCAATACCTTATCGAAGAGGCATATATTACACAAGCACAATACGAACAGATAACGGAGAAAATGTTGCAAAAGCTTGGGGAGAAGGGCATTTGCGTTCTTGATATTTTTTATTGTCCACATAGGCGTGATGCTGGGTGTTCATGTCTAAAACCTAGAAAGGGTCTTATTATGCAGGCAGTAGATAAATACCCGCAGATAGATTTAAATACGTCCGTGATGATTGGTGATTCTGATGCAGATATGCTATTAGCACAGTCACTTAATATGAAGGGTTTTGGGATTGGGATAGATAAAGAATATAAAAAAGGAGATATTACACAAGTCTCATCAATTAAAGAGGTCATGATGTTCATTCCATAACATGTGAATGTGAAGTCAAATATTTTACTTGCAAACAAGAACGTATGTTTGTAAAATAGACATATAAATCTTATTACTAAAGGGGGCTTTATTATGGAGGGGGTTTTAAAGCGTTCAGTTGAGATTGCTTCTCCTGTAGAAATGATTTATATGTCTAATAAAGGCCTTGTCACAAAACGAACACTTACAATTCACAAAATTACAAATAATTCAGTAACTGGTTTTTGCCATCTGCGTAAACAAATTCGTCATTTTAAGAAACAAAATATTTTATCTGTGATGCCGATCACCGTTAAAAGACAAAGCAAGTCATCATTTTAAATAGCTTACATTAAAAGGGATGGTTTATCGGTTGAGGAAGAGACATCAAATGACGTACGTAACATATTACGCCTCTTTGCGAAACAAGGTAGGTGGTAACCGCGTCGATCAACTGTTAGTGACTTTACATGTCCAATTTTCTAAGCCTTCTTTTAGGTGCATGTGCTAGGTTGTACCTTTCTTATTGATACTCTCGATCACGCAATGTAAGAAGGATGGCATTAATATTGGTTATGACACTCTATTGATATAGTGAATTAATTAACTGAATAATTGGACAATCGTAAAAATAAAATGATGCTGCATTAAAATTGTTTTAGGGAAGGGATTGTCCAATAAAGAAGATTAAATCGATAATTAATTTAATTCTTTGGGGGTGCGTTGTGAGCGCTATTTTAAACAAAATAGGAACAGTTTTTATTCCTGTTCGTGACATTGAAGAAGCTAAAAATTGGTATTGTGAGATTTTCGGGTTAAAGGCAGAAGGAGAGATTTTATTTGAACATTTATTCATAATACCAACAACGACAGGAACTGGAATTGTATTAGATAGTAAGATTTATTCAGAAGAAAATATTTTTAAAACGCCGCTATTTCATTTTGATACCAACAATATCCAAGCTGCCTATGAGTTTCTAAAAAGAAAGAATGTTGAAATAACAACAGAAATTGAGCATAATCATTATTTTAATTTTAAAGATCCTTATGGGAATCACTTGATGGTGTGCAAATGTTAAGCTGTTTTCACTAAACAGTAAGCGCTAGTTTTATTTAAAATAAAAGAAAATATCCTGGCATTGAATTGGTTGAAAGTACAGGTAATAACTGTTGCTTTACGTTATAAGTTTCCTGATACTATCCCTTAGTAAAAAATAATGCTATTAACTCCTATCAAGTATGCTTAACACATAAGACTAAAGGAGTTGAGAAGATGTTTAAAAAAATTGCTCATTTTCAGTTGTCTGATTCAGTAGGATCAGAAAAAGAGGCCATATGTTTTATAATGGGATTCTTAGTTTTGGCGTTATCAACAACCAACGACACACACTCATTAAGCAAAAGAAAATAACAAACCCCAGAAAAGCAAGCATGGCGTCATGTCGACAGTTATATTACTTTTTTGAAAGACGAACAGGCTTTTAGACGTGTTCGCTGGGCTACATCTATTCATTAGATACAATATTTATACGTTTACTACTATCGTTCAGAAGGAGTCAGACATGCCATTACCTGTACAATTAGTACCTTATAATACATCTTTTTATCCCCGTCTTTCACGATTCTCTTTATCGGAAAATCAACTAGTGTTTACGTCATTACCAATAAAAGTATTAGCTAACTTAACAACGGATCAGCTTCCAGTAGTTATTACATATGAAGAAGAACCTGTGGGATTTTTTCTCTTAAATAATGGGTTAAGAGTACAAGAGTATTCGTCGAAACAAGGGAGCGTTCTTCTTACCTCTTTATCAATTGACACTGCTTACCAAGGGATAGGAGTAGCTAGACAAGCAATGAAACAACTCCCCCTATTTATATCAGATCATTTCCACCAATGTGAAGAAGTGGTTCTTGCTGTGAATATGCGTAATACCCCAGCACAAAGCCTTTATATAAAGGCAGGCTTTGAAGATACAGGCAAACGAAAGATGGGACCTATTGGAGAGCAAATGATCATGTCGTTAACGGTGAATTGACAAATAGGGGTGAGATATTTCACGTGACGTGCCGCATGGGAACCCATGTGTGAAAGCGAACATCTACAGTAAAAAGGAATGACTAGTTAATGCCTTGATATAAAAAAAGCCCCTTTAATCAGTGGGCATTTTCGTTCATTCTCATAATAAAAAAAGATTAAAGGAGTTGAGAAGATGTTCAAAAAAATTGATCATGTTCAGTTGTCTGCGCCAGTAGGCTCAGAAAAAGAGGCCATACGTTTTTATAATGGCATTCTCGGCTTTGACATCGTCAAAAAACCCCGTTCTCTTGAGAAGCGTGGAGGAGCATGGTTTCGCTATGACGATATTCATTTGCACATAGGTGTTGAAGAAGGGTTTTCGCCAGCTAAGAAGGCTCATCCAGCAATTGAAGTAGAATCTTTGAAGGAGATAGAAAACGTTTTTAAAGATCATCATATAACGATTCAACACGATGACAACTTACCTTCAGCCAAACGCTTTTATGTTAATGACCCTTTTGGAAATCGATTAGAGTTCCTTGAATGGGAAAGTTGATTATACATAACTGCCTTTTTTGTCGTAGCATCATACGGCGTCTCGTCATCATTTAGTGTATTTTATTTTAAAAATAAAAAAAGCTTAACAGGAGTGTTTTTTACTTGATTAAAAATACCTCTAGTGCGACGTTTGTTAGATATTCAGTGACAAATAATGAAATTTCACTTATCAATCAAAAGATAATAACACAAGATGTTTAGGTACAAGGAAGAAAACAAACACACTGTCATTTTTTGCACGACCTATCACGCTAGCTCAATCCATATGTCTAGATCCATAGTGAAAAGTTTTATTTTTAATTTATTAAAAAGCTCTTTACGGAAGCAATCAAACGCTTTCTTAGCAAGTTTATCAGTAAGTGTATAAAATATGATAAGATGGATATATAAAACTAGTTAATAAAGGAGTCGGGAGTCGGTGATAAAAGGGATCAACCACTTTCTTTTTTCCGTCTCTAATTTAGAGACATCTATACATTTTTATGAAAAGGTTTTTGATGCTAAGTTGTTAGTAAAAGGTCGTAGCACTGCTTATTTTGACTTAAACGGTATCTGGCTAGCGTTAAATGAAGAAAAACATATACCACGAAATGATATTAAAGAGTCTTACACTCATATCGCTTTTACAATTGCAGAAGAAGACTATGAAAAAATGTATCACCGTTTATACCAGTTGAATGTGTGCATATTACCTGGGAGAAAACGGGATGAACGTGATAAAAAATCAATATACTTTACAGATCCAGATGGTCACAAATTTGAGTTTCACACTGGATCTTTACAAGATAGGTTAGATTATTACAAAAGCGATAAGCCACATATGACATTTTATCACAGATAAGCACCCCTAAAAACGCCCACTGATTGAAGTTCGTGTTATGCGAAAAAAGTCTATTGACGTGATAGGACGATCAAAGGAGTAGAACATGATAACATTAAAATTACTAACTATGGATGACCGGGAGAGACTATTTTATTTTGAAAAAGAGAACAAATATTTTTTTGAATCAATGGTACCGCCTAGACCAGAAACGTATAACACGAAACATACTTTTAATAAGGTAATAGAGCAGCTAATAGATGAACAAAACAGAAAGAAATCGTATTACTATCTCATCATGAATAACCAAGATGATTTAGTCGGACGATTAAATATAACCGATATCGACAATGAATGTGGCAACATTGGGTATCGAATTGGAGAGAACTATTGTGGTCAAGGGCTAGCTTCAAAAGCATTAAAGCAATTTTTGCTAACAACACCTGATATACCTTTAAAATGTTTAAAAGCAAAAACGACCAACCATAATATCTCCTCACAGCGTGTGCTTGAGAAAAATCAATTTTATATTGTGAAAGAAGATGATCAAGCTTTTTTATTTAATAAACATCATGTTCATTTTATCCATTTTCAATGGGATAGGGGATAACTGATGAGAAAAAAAGGACTTCTTCATCATATAGAATTAAATGTAGCGGATTTACATACATCCCTTTATTTTTGGGGATGGTTTTTAAGTAAACTAGGATACAGCGTTTATCAGTCATGGGAAAAGGGACAAAGTTGGAAGTTAGACGAGACCTACATTGTATTTGTACAGACGAGAGAAAAACACCTTCCGTTTGGTTATCACCGGAGTAGAACAGGGGTGAATCATCTAGCTTTTCATCTCGATACAAAAGAAGAAATAGATGACTTTACCTCGCTTCTCAAAGAACGTGGCATCACAATTTTATATAAAGATAAGCACCCTTATGCAGGAGGGCTTTCTCATTATGCCGTTTATTTCGAAGATCCTAATAGAATAAAGGTTGAACTAGTAGCCACTGCAACAGAGCAAAAGTAAAAGGAAAAACCAGATTTATTTCTGCGAAAAAGTCGCGATTCGTGGCTAATATACACTTATCAGAATAAGGGACGATTGAGCTACATCTGGTAGAAGCATTAATCACATGAACCCATATAGGTCAATGTATTTTTAACCTTTTTTCTAAAAAACGTTGGGTAATACGCATAGAGAAGAGACTAACCTATTGAACAATCAAGTTGAGACTCTTCTTATTCTCAAGGTTTAAAAAGGGCTAGAGGAGGAGGTATGTATCAGATGAATGATGTATGAAAGTGATCGATACATAAAAAGCAATCATAAGGAGTGGCATTTATGTGGCTCTGTAATGGCATAACAAGGAAATAGAGAGAAAATAAAAAAGCCCGGTTATTCCGGGCTTTTTTATCATTACTTTTGTACGTTAGCAGCTTGTGGTCCACGTTGACCTTCTTCGATGTCAAAAGAAACAGCTTGACCTTCTTCAAGTGTTTTAAAGCCATCGCCTTGGATCGCTGAGAAGTGAACGAAAACGTCGTCTTGACCTTCAACTTCGATAAATCCAAAACCTTTTTCTGCGTTAAACCATTTTACTGTACCTTGTGTCATAAAAAATTCCTCCTGTGTGGGTCCCGCCCACTGATTATTACTATATTGAGCTCTTCATTTAATCATTCAAGAGGAAAAGCATTTGTTTCCTTCTATCACTCATATCCGAACGTCAACCAGTAATACCTATATTAACATACAATAATCGATAATGAAACTAAAAACTAAAATAATATATACGGTTATTATAAATAGAACTTTTTATCTAGGTATCAATACCTAATCGAATGATGTTATCTCGTTTTAAATCTAAAATTTATAAGCATTTTATTGTTTCACGACACGTTGAACAATGAACTTAAGGCGGTGTTTGTCAGTTTGGTTTTAATAAAACTTTCATGCTGCCTTCCTTTCCTTTATTCATTGCTGTATCTATAGCATGTTTGTATTCTGTGATTTGAAATGAATGGGTAATGAGTGATGAAAGGTCAACTTTATTTAGAGCCATCAAGTCTATAGCTAACTGGATGGCTCGTGTTTTCTTGCCGTTCACTCCTTCAACTTTAGAGGAAAATGTCCCTTTTATCTCTAATTCGTTCAACCAGATCATCGTCATATCTAAATTCGCTATCTTTCCTGCTAAGCCTAACAGGCCCACTTTTCCAGCTTTTTTAGCAAAACGCAGTGAGTCATGTAAACTTCTTTCGTTTCCAACACAATCATATACAATATCAGCTCCTCCGTGCACAATCGGTTCCCCAATGACTGGTTTAAATACGTCTGCCTTTAATACTTCGGCAACATTGGTCACATAATCATCTTCTTTAGAATAATAGACCACCTCATCAGCACCAAATGATGTGGCAGTTTCTCCTTGGAAGGGGTACTTAACGAGTGTGACGATGCGACACTCACATTCAAGTGCTTTTAATGCAGCTATTAAACATATGCCAATCACGCCTCCTCCAATGACAAAGACAGTATCATGTGGTTTAGGTGGCATTTGCAAAACGGTATGCAACGCACAACTGAACGGTTCAGCTAATACTGCATTCTTATGGGAAACTGAGTCCGGAACGGGGATTAATTGGCTTTCATGAGCAACAGCAAATTGACTCCAGCCACCGCCAGTGTCTTTACATGTTCCTGTCATGAGCCCTGGTGAAATGGCGCCATCTTGAACCCTTAAACATAAGTTAACATTTCCTTTTTGACATTGAGAACATTGAGGTGTTATTCCTCTAGATTCACATGACAATACAGGATCAATCACAACTCTATCGCCTACCTTTAAGCGACTAACGCGATTTCCAAGGCGCGAGACAGTGCCAATAATTTCATGGCCTAGCGTGAAAGGAAATGAAATAAAAGGTGACATAGACGGACTGTCCTTTAATGTAATTAAATTAAGGTCACTCCCACAAATGCCAGAATACAAAACTTCGATTTCAACCCAGCTGTCATTTGGTAATTCTGGTTTGGCAACGTCCCTTAAATTTAAAGAGGTGAAAGGTCCTCTCGTATAAAAGGAACGATTAAGTCGACCAAGTCCTTTGGTAAACGTATATTTAGGCAAACTTAAATCAAATTGTATCGCTCTCATTGACCATCACCACTTTATAATGAGATTTACTAACGTTATTGCATCGGTACTTGGGGGATTATTTTTCCTTCAATCCTTTCAAAAATATCATCAAGACTTAATCCCGTAATTGTAAGACCGTGATTCTTTAATCCAATGACAGCTCGTGAGGGGTCGGGAGAATTTTTCACTAGGTTGGCAACAGTTGTAGCCAACTCAACTGTCCCACACGGATAATTAATCTCGGTCGCAGTTATGCCATTCATCCATGCATGGATATGAATGATCGCGCCTACTTGAGGATGCTCTTTATAAATCATCCAATGTTCGATAGCGTCTACAGATGCTCTTTTCGGTTTAATATGAGGAGGAACACTCACCTTCATCGCTTTTTTTTCCTCATCAAAGCCTGTCATGTACAAGAAATCTTGCCCAACAGTCGTCATGTTTGATTTGTCTATGCCACTAGCACTCATCCAAAAACGAGTTCCCTCCTGTCTAGCACTTAAATTTCCATAACTTAACCCTCCGATACCATATAATTTCTTTAAATGGCGTATATCTCGATCACTCAGCACATCCTCTAACGGAAAAGGAGCAGGTAATAAGTTTAATTGATCTAACTTTCTTCCAGCGTTACTAAGGGACCTAGTGATGGCATCACCGTTCCAGAGATGTTCAGGTAAATCTTCATAAAAATGATTATCAATCACGAGTTGTGATGAAGCAAGGGGTTCCAGTCTCTCGTATATTTTTTGAAAGATTTTATCATCTTTATCATTAGTATCGATCGTAATACTGTAATTTCCTTGTTCAGGCGTTAAAAAATAAAGCTGTGTTTTGTCTTTACCATAGCAAACATACATGAGGTGATTAGCTAAACTTCTTACTAAATATGGATAAGCTTCTTTGTGAATTTCTCTAGGTAAATGATCTGATTCAACAATTGATACTACAAACGTGGCTTGCGATTTTCTTCGGTAAGGTCTAGGGGAGTCTCTATCGACAAAATGAAAAGCAAGTTTTGTATCATCTTTAGGTATTGCATTGTATTCATAACCTTTCTTACGAAAAATAGCTGAGATGCCATCAATAATCCATTCAGAGAAGGGATTAGCTGGCTGGCCTGTACATGTAAATGTGCTCATAATTTTATAACCTCCTTGTACATGGTTTAGTAATTATTATTAATTTTTACCATGTTTTAGGGATATTATTTTCGAAATGATAAAAAATATACATAGATTCTAAATAAGAAGGAGATAACCATGGTTTATATAATTATAAAGTATGTAGCAAAATGCCTTATTCCGATTAGATACAACATTGTCATAAAAAATGGAGATAAATTACATGAAATGAAAGGGCCATTGATTGTATCATCTAATCATACAAGTAGCCTTGATCCTATTTTAATTGGCCTCATTTTAGATAGTCCCGTTTACTTTATGGCAAAAAAAGAATTATTTCGAACTAAAATAGGGGCGTGGTTTTTTACTGCAATGAATGCTATCTCTATTGATCGCAATGCTTTTATGCTTATTAGGCCAATTAGAAAAGTACTGACTTTATTAGAAAGAAAGGAAGTAGTGGGTATTTTCCCAGAAGGAAAGAGGGTAAAAAAAGACAGAAAAGGAAAACCTAAAAATGGTGTCGCCTTTTTCGCATTAAAAGCACGTGTTCCCGTACTACCTATAGGATTAATAATAAATGACAAACGACGCCTATTAAGGCGAAAAGTTACCGTGATTATTGGAGAACCCATTGATTTAAGTGACTGTCCATTTAAAAACAGCTACAGCCAAATATCTGAATACATTATGGAAGTGTCCCACACACTCATAAATCGTGAACAACTATCTGGCAAGTATAGAACAAACCTTGAATCAAATTGGCAAATGGATAAAAAAGTGTAGAAATGTTTTATAAAGGAAGGTTGATTGTCTATGTTAGGGTTTATTGTGAATGAATTATCAGGAAATGGCAGAGGGAGACGCGTATGGAAGAAAGTTGAGCGCAGCGTATTACTTAAAGACATTGATTATACTACACGTTTTACAAATAGTCCTAACCATGCTACCAAACTTGTTAAAGATCTATTACATGAGAAGGTAGACATTATCATTGTGGTAGGAGGAGATGGCACGATACATGAAGTGGTAAATGGCCTTGTTTTTCAACCGATTCCGCTAGGTATTATTCCAACCGGATCAGGAAACGATTTTGCTCGCTCGTTATCTATCCCAATGAATCCCTTTAAAGCACTAGAGCGTATTTTAATGAATGATCCAGAATCTATCGATATTCTAGATCTTGGTAAACGCTATTGTTTAACAGTTACTGGAATTGGCTTAGATGGACAAGTTGCCGCAACTGTAAACAAAGCAGTGTATAAAAGGTTTTTAAATTGGTGTCGCTTAGGTGGTTTATCTTACACAGTGAGCTTACTAGATACGTTAATTCGTTATGTACCAACCACGGTAAGGTTAGTAATAGATGGGAAAGAAATGAGCTTTGAAAAAGTGTGGCTAGTTGCCATTGCAAATTCTCCATCATATGGGGGAGGAATAACAATTTGTCCTGATGCTTTATTTAATGATGGTCTATTAAATGTGTGTATTGTACATGGTCTTAATAAGTGGTCCTTGCTTCGCGTATTTCCAAAGGCTTTTAAAGGTAATCATACCGTTCTTAAAAAGAATGTTACACTGATCCAAGGAAAGCAAATCTCTGTACTATCTGACCCGCCGGTCCCCGTCCATACAGATGGCGAGCAATTGATGTTTAGTCCTGTAAAGGCAACGATCAAAAGAGAAGCGTTAAATATTATTTAATCCCCATTCCCCCGTTCGAATAAGATTAAGAAGCACAAATACATAGGTGTATTATCTTGTAGAACCTCTATGCACTACGGTAACAACTTTGGTGCTTTTTTCGTTTCAAATAAGTAATCATATTCGTAGATAAACAACGAATAAACTATTTTTTCTAAGGACGATCTCAACCTTTTATTGTAATTCTTCATAAGAGGTCTCCTTTCCTGAAAGTGATAACTCATTATTCGATAGGGGGAATTTATTGTTAGTATGAAAAAAAAAATAAAAAATATGTAGCTTTTATTAAGGCAGATAGGCTAATTCCTTTTTGAAAGAGGTAGAAGTATAAATTGATCTAAAAATGAGACGTTAAAAGGAAAGACTCCTGAACGAGAAGGGAAGTAAGAAAATGAAGGATAAGCCGCTAATTTTTTCTGCTTCAATAGGAAATGGTCATACGCAGGCTGCCAAGGCTTTAAATGCCGAGCTTTTAAAGCAAGGTTACAGCCCAAAAATAGTTGATACATTTTATGAGCTCAACCCTTACCTCCACCATCTCATGCTTTATACATATTTAAGTATGATTAAATGGCAACCCTCAGTATGGAGAAAACTGTATTTTCATGCTGAACAGGTGCCCTTATTTCATCTACTTGACAAATTTTCTGGACTTTATATAACGCAACTGTATCGGCTCGTGAATCAAGATAACTGTCCATTCATCATTTCGACTCATCCTTTCGTGACAGCTTTTTTGTCAAATTTGATTAAAAAAAAGAACCTGAATATGCCTTTTTACACGGTTATTACAGATTTTGTATTACATCCGGCTTATTTACGCGAGACTATAGACGGTTATTTTACCGCTTCATGTGAGATTGCTACATTTGCAAAAAAAAATGATATTGCACCTCAACTTTTCACATCCACTGGTATCCCTATATTAGCTCATAACACGATTCCTTTAACAAAAGAAGAAGCGAGACAAAAATTAGGAATTCCTTTAACAGACAAAGTAGTTGTGATTGCTGGAGGTGGAAGAGGACTAACGAATTATAGCCGCATATTAAAGGAATTAGATTCATTGGATGACGTTCTTCACATCATTTGTATGGTAGGTGAAAATATTCAAGCAAAAAAGAAGCTTTTAAAACAAAAAAGTAAACATGATCTTAAAATAGTTGGTTTTACTGATCAGTTTATCGTGTTTTTAAAAGCAAGTGATACGATCATCTCCAAAGCAGGTGGTGTAACGATGGCAGAGGCACTCGTTTGTGAAACACCTATCGTGCTTTTTCGTTCAGTGCCAGGTCATGAAGAACAAAACGCCCAATATTTAACTGATGAAGGTGCAGCCGTATCTGTGGCCTCATATAAAGAATTAGCAACGACTCTTTACCGTGTTTTGCACCGGAATGATGTGAGGGAAAGGTTAATTACACGAGCAAGGAGCTTAAAAAGACCCTTTGCGGCTCATCATATTATTTCTTGTATTTTACAAGAGGAGTACGAAAAAACACATCGAACAGTAAAGTAGCGGACGTTACTTTACTGTAATGTTTTTGTAACATTTTTTGTGCTGCTTCATACAGCACGTTTTTAAATAGATAAGCGTTTAAAACCTACTACAACAGCTTAAAAGAGAAATATATTTATGATTAAAAATAGAAAGATAAGTTTAATGATCATGACTTTAGCTTTTTTTGTAATAGAAAAGTAATGTTAATTTTCCTTTCGACAACTTTTGTCATTTGTTTAACAATGATATAATTTTTTACTAGTGTGATAACATGCAAGAATCGAAAGCGAGGTGACTCCCCACTTTTCTAGAACGGGGCAAAGGTTTGCTAAAAAAAATGAAGAAAAAATCATGGACTGTGATGATCTCCTCTGGCCCCCAATCGTCAATTAAACAATTTAAATTTCAAAGGTTGTTTGTTTATAGTGTTATAGGTTTAGCAACGATCGTCATTGTTTCTTTCGGTATGCTAACCATTGCATACGATAACTTAAGGATTGAAAATACAGCTTTAACAAACGACTTAGACGAACGGGAAGAGGAAATAGCCAAATTAAACAATGAAAATCATGCTATTTATGAAGAAGCCACGGCTGTGCAAGAAACAGTGGAGGAATTTAAACAAATTGAAGAGCTTTTGAACGACCTAGATTTAGACCTCCCTTCTGAAACAATTGAGGAAGATGGAAGTGGGGGTTTAGAATTTGAAGAGAATCCAGATATATCTTCTCTTAATCAAGATATACACAGTGATTTAATTGCTATACATTCAGAGTTACCAGAACTATTGGACGACTTTGAAAGTACAGTGGATGCTTTAGTGGCATATGAGGAACAATTACGAACGGTACCAACTCATTTTCCGGCTGCTGAAGGACGCATTTCTTCAGAGTTCGGTAATCGAAGTGATCCGTTTACTGGGGCTAAAAGATTCCATTCTGGAACAGATGTAGCTGCTCCGTTAGACACTGAGATTTATGCAGCCGCCGACGGTGTTGTGACAGAAGCTGTTCGAGAGGATGGTTATGGTAATAAGATTGTGATAAGTCATGGTGACACATATGAGACACTATATGCTCACTTAAACTCAATGGACGTTTCTGTCGGTGATGAGGTCAAAAAAGGAGATTTCATTGGCGGAATGGGTACAACTGGAAGAAGTACAGGTGTTCATTTACACTATGAAATCAGGCGATATGGTGAATTAATTGATCCTTATAAATACATGACCTTCCATCAGCAAGAAAACGATATTGATGAAGACGAAAGTTGAGGTGGCACTATGTTTTCAAATAAGAAAAATGAAAAAAAATTAAGTGAAGTTTCTACGATAATTGGCGAAGAGACCGTGTTTAAAGGAAGTTTGGACGTTAATTCGAGCGTCAGAATTGATGGCCAAGTAGATGGTGATGTGACTTGTTACGGAGATGTTACAATCGGGAAGACAGGTCGTGTTGAAAACGACTTAAAGGCTCGTAATTTATTTTTAGCTGGGGCAGTAAAAGGGAATGTAAAAGTTGAAGGCAAAATTCATATTTATGATACTGGCTCATTGGAAGGCAAGGCTGAAATGAGTACGATTATTATTGAAGAAAAAGGGAGATTCCACGGGGAAAGTATTATGACTGGTACCGTATCATCCACTGAAGAATCTTCTAAAGTTCTAGAGATAGAAGAAGCGAAAGCACCCAAAAGTGATTCCTCATCTTAAATATTAACATCATAAACTAACCGCCTTGTGTTCTGACAACACAAGGCGGTTAGTTTATGAGGCTAAAATATGAAACTTATTCAGAAGTTTAGCCTTTTAAAATAAATGAATTAAGGAGCAGGCAATATGACATGTTTATCACAGGTAACCAGCCTTAAACCTCCCTGCTCAAAATGGAGAGTGGGAGGTAATGTCCTGCTTGATATGTCTTGTTGTTAGAGAATATGAAACATTTTGGTGGAAACTACCGTATGACTATAAGAGGTGAGTTTTATGTATAAATTTATTTTAACGTATGCAGCAGTTATCATGATTATAGTCGGTCTTCCTACTATCGCAAAAGCAGCTGACTATTCAATTGAGGAAGTCGTGATCCATGCACACATTCAAGAAGACGGTAGTGTGTATGTAGAAGAAACTTTTTTATACTCATTTACGGACGAATTTAATGGCATAATTAGAACGTTAAATCCTAAGAAAGGAACAACTATTCGTGATATTGAAGCTTTCGAAAACGGAACACCTTTAACTATTGACACAAAGCATGATATAGAGCACTATATTTCTCGCCATGGGCATAACGAGAAAATTGAAATTGATATTCATTATCGTATTGATAATGGTATGGATTTTTATGAAGATATGGTCGAATTTTACTGGCCTTTTTTCGATAGTACTAATGAATCTACTTATGAAGATCTAACAATCGCTATCTATCCTCCAGACAAAAGCGCTAACACATTAGCTATTGGCTATGATGAAGGAGAAAACACAGAAATTATTCAGGAAGACGGCTCAGTTATTTTTAGCATGGGGGAAGTGAAGTCAGGGAGAAATGGTGATGTACGGGTCGCTTTTGATAAAGTACTTTTCCCAGGAGTATCTGTTACAAAAGAAGGCTTTCTGGAAACAGACATAAGGAGTGAACAAGAGGAGCGGGCCGATGAAGCTGCTACATATGCTGCACGGCAGCATATAATAAAACATACGGCTTTTATTGCCTTACCGATAATAGGCCTTATATATTTTATCGTTATTCTCACTGTTATAAAAGGGAATCACCATAGAAAACAAGCTGTCAATTATTTGCAGAATAATGATGAAATACCGGTAACAGACATGACCATGCCTGAAACAATCGTCTTTTATAACCGCTATGCAGTTACAGCGGAAGTGTTAACAGCTTCCTTGCTAGATCTCGTGCGACTTAAAAAAGTGGAACAACTAGAGAGCAACACATTTCGGTTGAAAGACAGAACAGATTTAGAAGAAGACGAAAAAATATTAGTATCTTGGCTATTTGATGACATAGGAGACGGAGAAATATTTAAGTTAGCTGACTTCAATGCCTATTACACTGTTGAAGATAACGGGACCCATTTTGAAAAAAAGCAGACTTCATGGACACAAGCTATCGTTAATAAACTAAAAGATAAGAAACTAACAGTTAAAATGGGGAAGCTCCGCTCTTTACTAGCTGTTTCAAGTTTACTACCGATTGGATTGGCGATTGCATGTTTAATGTACAAACTTATTTTCCCGTCTATTAGCGCCGTGGTGATAAGTCTCTTCATTTTAGGATTCACAATTTTTTATACCCCAAAAACAGAGAAGGGTTGGTATGTCCATTTAGCTTGGGATCGTTTTTATAATCATCTATCACAGATGAATACGCAAGATTGGAAGAAATGGCCTCAAGAAAAACAAATGAAAGCCTTCGTATTTGGCTTAGGCGTTCACAATCATTCTGTAGAGAAAATAGCTAAAGAGATTCAATCATATTTAGATAATATTAATAAGCTGTCTTTAAAGGGACCGTCTTCAGATATATCGAACGGAGTAGTCACATTTATGCTGGTCGGTATGGCCATTAACAAAGACTTTAAACGGACTGTATCTGCCAATGAATCTGCTGGTTTAGACAGTAATGGAAACAATAGTATTGGTGGTGGAACTGGAGTTGGGGGTGGCGGAGGAGGTTCAGGCGCATTTTAATTAGTTTCATTTCTTTCTAACGATGTAAGGTTTAAATCTCCTTTAAAAAAGCGGCCCGTCAATTATGGGCCGTTTCAGTTAGTGCGAGTATCCGATTCTCATTTAGTGGATATTAAGATTGAAGTAATTGATTTATATCAGTTTCTATTTTTTTTGGGGAGGTCTGAGGGGAATATCGTTTAATAACCTCACCATCTCGATTAATAAGAAATTTAGTGAAATTCCATTTTATTTCTTTACTTAACATCCCTTTTTCTTTTTCCTTCAGGTGTTTGTAAAGTGGATGTGCTGAAGGGCCGTTAACGTTAATTTTCTTAAATAATGGAAAGGTAACGCCGAAATTGATTTCGCACGCAGATTCCATTTCATCATCCTCTAATGGTTCTTGGTTCATAAATTGATTAGAGGGAAACCCTAATACTTCTAAACCATCAGCTTTATATTGTTCATAAAGAGCTTGTAATTCTTTAAATTGCGGTGCCAGCCCACACTTCGTCGCTGTATTCACAATGAGAACAACTTTACCTTTATATTCCTCTAGACTTACCTCATCACCATTAGGCTTTTGTACAGTGAAATTATGAATTGTTGTCATTAGCGCGCTCCTCCTAAATAAACACTATTACACTATTTATATTTAATCACTTGAGAGGTTAATCTAGCAAGAAACATGCTTCGTTTCTTTGAACATAATTATTGTCTTCATTTTGCTAATTGTTTCTTTTTATTCATGGCCGGCGTCAGAGAAAGACCAGGTGAGAGGATACCGTTGTAAAGCTTGATTTTTTCAAAGAAAGCGTCGTTTTCAAAAGTATTATGTATTTCAGCTGCTTTTAGTACGATTTGTGCGGCTACTTGGGCATCTTCAAGAGCATGGTGATGATTAAATGTCATATCTAATTCAGCTGCTATCGTATTAAGCTTAAAATTGTAAAACTCAGGCCATGTTTTTTTCGCAATAGCCACGGTACAATTGTATAGCATTGAAGGGTAAGGCAAGCCAATAGCTTGTAAGGAGCTCTTTAAAACGCTTATATCAAAAGAAGCATTATGAGCTACGACTAAACTATTTTCAAAGTAATGAGCGAGATCAGACCAAACATCACTAAATAATGGGGCGTTCTTAACATCCTCCCATGTGATTCCATGGACTCTCTCACAAAAGGGATCAAAGTATGAATTTCTCGGTCTGATAAGTGTGTAAACTTCATCAACAATACAATCGTCAATAACTTGAACTAGTCCAATGGCGCAAGCACTATCACGTTGCCTGGAAGCTGTTTCAAAGTCAATCGCTATAAAATTCATTAAAAGCCTCCTAAAGAACATACGTTTCCTATAGAATATCAGCTCTATCGGCAAAATAAAAGGGGGACATTACATTCTGACTTAGAATTGGTCATATAGTGTTATCCGAACACCACTAACTTGGTTTACTTTGACACCGAATCATGACAGAGACACTGTCTATATTAATAACGGTAAGTTCGTAGCGACGTCACACCCTTTTATGCGAGTTGAGTCATGTTTTTCTTTTTTAATAACGGACATTTTTTATTAATTTACAATAATATTCGTTATATGGAGCGTGACATTGGATTATGACATTCATTCAGTTAACTAAATCTATTAAAAATTGGTATTATATTAACCAGGTAATAGTGAAAAGTAACAGTTTACATATTCTAATAATAAAAAATGCCTTTTAATGGGACTTATGACTACCCCTACGGCTTAATTATTCAAAAATAATGGGGCTATATTTAAGTTATTTCTCATCCTTTTGGACGATATTTCCCCAATTCATAAAAAAGTAAGTTAAATCACATTTTATTTACTATAAACTATGATATAATACCTTTTGATATTGGGATATTTTTGCATTACTAATATGAACAGTTAGTGAGTAGAGGCATAAAATTAAGGGATTTATACTACTTACGGGAGCGATGAAAAACTATTTGTAATTGGGCACTTGAATAGTTTGGAGCTGCTAGTGCAACCGACCTGAGTAAATAAAGAAGGGGAGGTTTGTACATTGACTTCATCAATTAAGCGTTTAAATAGCGATCAATTATTGGAAGTGTATACACATGCGAAAGAACTTGGCTTAGAAACAGAATTCATTAAAATACTTGAAAATGAATTAGAAAGTAGAAAAATATATACTAAAAGCCATACACCTACAACACCTAATTGTCGTAAAATAAACCATGTGGTAAGTAAAACTCATTACTCCAGTTAATGTCACAAATACCGTTTACTTTTCTCCTAACTGTTCGCATAGTTTTCTTTACTTGCTTTCATACTAGTTATAAAACCAAGTAAGGAAGGTGATTTTATGCGAAAAAAGAGTAACCTTACAGGACATGTCGTGGGGGATAGGCACTTCCATTATGAAGATGACAAAAAAAAGGATGAGTTTTCTAGTGGTGTGTCAACGGTTCATGAACAACTGGAAGATAGTTATAACGTTGGAACAGTCGATCATAAGAAAACGGATAATAACAAATAATGATTCACTGATCTTAATCTCATTTTTTTAGCTTAACTGTTATCTTTTATTACCTCCATTTATAGCGGAGGTAATTTTTGGTTTTAAGATGTTTATAATAAAACATTATCGGAAGGTTATTTAACGATTATCGCGCAAATAATGTTAAGAGGGTATAATTAAGGTATATTTCTTAAAATTAGATAAGTCAGAAAGGAAGATTAGTTTATGACAACTCCCTTTAGGATTTTTTCAGAAATTAATGAGTTAGAGAAAGTGATTGTGCATCGGCCCGGAAAAGAAATAGAAAACCTATCCCCAGAGTATATGGAAGAATTATTGTTTGATGATATTCCTAATTTAAGAATTGCGCAACGTGAACACGATGAATTTGTAAAAGCTTTATCATCAAAAGGGGCAGAGGTCGTCTATTTAACAGATATGGCTACGGAAGCGCTTAAAGAAGAACATGTCAGAAAAAAATTTATTACTGAATTTCTTCATGCCTCATTAAAACATTTGAGGTATGACAGCGGTATTTATTATAGCTTAGAAGAATTTCTAGTATCTAAACCACCTGCTGAACTCGTTGAAACAGTGATTAGTGGCGTTAGAAGAAATGAAGTGGATGTGAAATCGGAATACTTGATGGCTGAGATGATTAATCATGATTTTCCGTTTTATTTAGATCCTTTACCAAACATGTATTTCACTAGAGACCCCGCAGCTATCATTGGTGAGTCTATTTCCTTAAATTTAATGGACCAAAAGGCTCGCAAGAATGAGACGCTATTCTTAAAATATATCGTAAAACATTCCCATGATTATGTTAATAAAGATATACCTATTATTTATGATAAGGACGATGGTTTTCCTATTGAAGCAGGTGATATTCTCATCTTATCACCGGATGTTATAGCAATTGGTATTAGTGCACGTACAAGTCCCCATGCCATAGAAAAATTATTTAGAAATTTAAGAACACTGAAAACAGGCTTTAAGAAAGTAATTGCGATTCAAATACCGAAAAAAAGAGCTTTTATGCATTTAGATACCGTTTTTACACAAGTTGATATTGACAAATTTACGATTCATCCCACTGTGATGAAAATTGCCGCGGAAATGGACATTTACATCCTTCAAGAGAATAAAGACGGTGAGATCGAAGTAGAAAAAAGAAATGACTTAACAAAAACACTTAAAGAATGTCTTGCACTTGAAGAGGTGACACTTATACCAGTCGGAGACGGTCAAGCTATTGAAGCGGCACGAGAACAATGGAATGACGGCAGTAATACATTTGCCCTTGCTCCAGGGACAATCATCACATATGATCGAAATTATGTCACAAACGATACGTTAAGAGCGCACGGGATTAATGTGATTGAAGTTCCCAGTTCCGAATTAGCAAGAGGTCGTGGAGGACCGCGTTGTATGACGATGCCATTAAAACGAAAGTAATGTATTCCTCCCCTATGCGTCATTTTAATATATGATTGTTCTTAAAAACGAGAGGCATCGTGTAAATAAGTATAAAGCTGTCGTGTAACACCAAATCTTGCTTGAATTGTGAGATGAAAATTGAGATAATAGCTGTTGGTTTAAAAAGAGGATCTCGTATTTTATGAGTCGTTCACATAAAAGATGTCTCAGTTTGAACTACTAAGATTATTGGTAGAGCTATCATTATAAATAAAGTGAAATGAGGGGTTAAAATGACGAAACCATCGATTTACGGTTTAACATTTGACCAATTAAAAGAGTGGTTTACAGAAAAAGGGGAAAAGCCATTCCGCGCTTCTCAAGTGTGGGACTGGTTATATATCAAGCGTGTTACCTCATTTAATGAGATGACGAATTTAAAAAAAGACTGTATTCAATTACTTGAAAATCATTTTGTGATTCAATCACTTCAATTACATTCAAAGCAAGTTTCAAGTGATGGCACTGAAAAATTCCTATTCAAACTAAGTGATGGTAATTTAATTGAAACTGTATTAATGCGTTTTGATTACGGTGCTTCCGTTTGTGTGACAACGCAAGTAGGGTGTAATATTGGGTGTAGTTTTTGTGCAAGTGGCTTATTGTCTAAAGATCGTGATTTAACCAGTGGTGAAATTGTCCAACAAATTATGAACGTACAACATAGTATGGATGAGACAGGAAAAGGAGAACGTGTTAGCCATATTGTAGTAATGGGAATCGGCGAACCATTTGATAATTATACTCATTTAATGAATTTCCTCCGGATCGTGAACAGTGATAAAGGATTAGCTATTGGTGCACGACATATTACCGTTTCTACGAGTGGAATTATTAAAAAGATATATGACTTTGCAGATGAAGATTTTCAAGTGAACCTTGCAGTTTCTTTACATGCTCCAAATAATGAGTTGCGCACGCAAATTATGAAAATTAATAAAGCCCAGCCGATTGAAAAACTCATGGAAGCAGTTGATTATTACTTAAAGAAGAGGAACAGGCGTATTACATTTGAATATATTCTACTGGATGGTGTGAATGATCAGCCAGAGCATGCACAGCAATTAGTAGAGCTTATTAAGGATAAGAAAAAGCTAACTTATGTTAACTTGATTCCTTATAACCCTGTTGATGAATATATCCAATACAAACAAAGCCAAAAAGGGGCCATACTCACGTTTTATGATATTTTGATGAAAAATGGTATTCAATGTGGTGTTCGGCATGAACAAGGCTCTGATATTGATGCGGCCTGTGGGCAATTAAGAAGTAAACAAATGAGAAAAGATCGCGAAAAAGCGAAAGCCAGAAGTTAATAATCGGTAAAAAACCGGGACTCTACCCTGCAAAGGTAGGCGTCCCGGTTTTTTATTGACCGATTGCCATCGTGAAGAAAATCAGTAATATAACAGGCAGAATGATCGCTACTAAGCAAAGGAATAGTACTAGTAAACTGAGTCGCTTGCCAACTTTATTTTTTTCCACTGTGTCCATTATACCTACAAGAGACAAAATAATCGTTAACACGAAGGAAAATAAAGTTATATCCCAATCTTGATAGAAAGAAAAGGCAGTAAAAACTAACATCCCAGCTGATAAAATGGCTATAAAACTAAATGAACGATGATTTGAATCTAAAGACGTTAGTTCTTGTTTTGCTGAAGGGGTTTCCATGTTTTTCAGTCCTTTTAAATCGGCTAATTATGGATAGATTGGTATAAAAAATAACCATACACAAGCAGCCCAATGGTGACCAGCCAAACAAGTAAGTTAACAACAAGTGCTACTACTGCTAAAACTTTTCCTTTTTGTGTCGGCGTTCTTAATTCTACTAAAGCAATGATTGAGAAAATAATGGCAACAAAACTTAACAACAAACTCACTGGAAATTTCACTGTTGCAACAATGAGCGTAGTCACGGTTAAAGCTATCGCGATCATGGCTTTAAAGTTATAGGTATTTTTTTTAGTCGGTAGTATATGGTCGGTTTCAGTTGTGGTGTTAGTCATGTAATATCCTCCTGTGATTAATACGTCCCAACAAAGTTTACAGGAATATCACTATAATCACAATCCTCTCTTTTTCCTATTATGAAAAAAAGGCGGGCGTTGATCTTTTGGCAACAAATTATGATACGATAAAATTACGTATTAATTCTTAACGACATTTTATATGAGATAAACTTTATTAAAAAAGGAGGTGATGACGATTACTGACGACCGTAATAACGATGCTTCAAAAAGCGATCAAAAGAAAGATAAAGAGGAATTAAACGATCAACCAGAAGAAGAGTTATTTTTTGACGGAGAGCATTATTATACTAAAGAAGAATTTTTTAATCCTGATGATGAGGAAGAAGGCCAGACAAGGAAGCCTAGACGGGGACTAAAAATAACGATAGCAGCTTTTATAACGGTGGCGCTCTTAAGTAATGTGTTTGCCATCTGGCCGCAGCTGTTTAATTTTCCAGCAATGGAATTCATTGCTGTCTCTCAAGAATTATCTAATAATGAGGACGTGCAACTGTATAAAGAGTCCGTTGTTGTGATTAGGTCTGGTAATAGTAAAGGCACCGGCTTTTATATATCTGAGAATGGGTATATTATGACGAATGAACATGTTGTAAGTGATTATCCTCAAGCAACCGTTTCATTTGAAAATGGCGCTAGTTATACAGCTGATGTTATTGAGACTGATCCTGAACGAGATGTTGCTATCTTACATATTGAAACAGACGTTAGTTATCCTGTGTTAGATTTTGCTGAAGAGTGGGTAGCAGGTATGTCAATTTATGTCATAGGCAACCCATTGTTTTTTAATTTTATTGCTAACCAAGGCAAGGTAACAGGAACAACTGATTTTGGTAACAAAAACAGCTCATCGCTCGTACTAGACGCCCCTATCTATCATGGGAGCAGTGGAAGTCCTGTCATAAGAGAAGACGGAAAAGTTGTAGGGATTGTGTATGCCACAACGCGATTAGAGGATACCGATGGATCAACTAGAAAAGTCGGTCTTGCTATACCTACAGAAGAACTATCAGAATATGTAGATTATTGATACAGTCCAAAATCAGTGGAAGTTTTCGCTCTTCTCTTATTGATAGTTGAGTGAATTTCTCCTCTCTCTTTTGAACCGGGATGTTTATCTGTGTGATAAACATTTTTACTTGAGACAACATTTGTCCAATCATAAGGCATTTTTCACCATACATTAATAGTGTGAAGGGTTACTTCATGAATAGGTGGTGATCTTATGCTATTTTTGTTGGTGGTCGTCATGTTTGTCCTTTTAATTATTGTTGGTGTGGCCTACAGAAAATAAAATTACCAATCAGTGGGCGTTTTCGTTCTTCTCCCACTGATTGGTAGTTGAGGCAATCAGAATATTACCGTTTTCTCTCCTCTCTGTTATTAATGCAGGGGTTTTATGGACGGTTATCTGTAATAAAATCCTACCATCAAAGAGCGGTCATACAAGTATGGCTGCTTTTTAAGAGGTCGAATTTTGTTTAACTAGAAGTTCAACTGAGTCAGTAAGTGTTTGTATTTGTCCTATATCGCTTAAAAAGCTATCGAAAAAATCGTTAATTTTAGTTATCACCAACATAATTTAAGTCAAACATCATCGTGTTTTTTGGTTTTTCATGTCTATTTTTGCTTAATGTTGATCGGGCCCCCTTGTGACAATAGGGGCCTAATGCTTAACAACATTTAAAAATCATTGTATACCATAATCTAACATATATTTATTTTGATCTAATTGGAATGACCACGAAACTAGCAGGTCAAAAGCCTTCATAATCTGTATCACGTTGACACTAAATTAGTATAAAGCCGTTTAGTTATGACTTTAAAGGTGAATAAAACTAAGTAGATTTATTCAAAAACGAGCTGATCAAACATATTCTAATCAAATTAGAAGGTATCATACCTAAGTGTTTGATCTGTGGGAAGTGAATGAGCAACGAGAAATATAGCCACATATAAAGAGAAAGTTCCAACAAATGAACTTGCTAAACCACGGTTATTGGGGAATTGTTATTGACATGGCATAGGCGATCAGTCATTAATTGACTATAATAGAGTTATAATGAGTGGTCAGGGGGGAAAGCCATGTTTAAACGCATATTATTAGCTGGAGATGGGTCAGCTCATTCGTTAAGGGCGACTGATAAAGCAATAGATATTGCCAGAAAGACGCCAGATGCTGTTGTAACGCTTATTCATGTCATAGACGACATTCCAGTGAGGTCGGAAGTGATTGAAACCGAGATACCTTGTAGGACCGTGCCGGAACATCGAAAAGCACAAGTAGCAAGTACTGAAGAAAAGGTTACTCTAGCAAATATCCCCTTAAATGTGAAGTATATATATGGGGAACCAGGGACTGCTATTGTGAGAGAAGCAACGACAGAAAGCTATGACTTAGTGGTGATTGGTAGCCGTGGACTTAATCAGTTCCAGCAAATGGTACTCGGTAGTGTGAGTCATAAAGTTGCTAAAAGAGTCCCTTGTCCTGTTCTTATCGTAAAATAGTTGAAAAGGAGTGTCATACATTGAACAACCCTTCAAGAGAGGTCATAAAAACAATTCTAGAAGAAGCAGAGCGCATTGCCATCGTTGGTTTATCAGATAACCCAGAAAGAACTTCATACCAAATAGCTGAAGCGTTATTAAGAGATGGATATGACATCATCCCAGTTAACCCTCACATTGACGAAGTCTTCGGTATAAAAGCTGTGGATAAGCTGACAGATATTGATGGCAAAATTGACATCGTCAATGTATTTAGACGTTATGAATTTGTGAAAGAAGTTGCTGAACAAACAATTTTAACAAACGCCAACGTATTTTGGACGCAATTAGGATTGTGGCATGAAGAGGCAGGTCAACTTGTAAAAGAAGCAGGTAAAACAGTCATTATGGACCGTTGTATAAAAGTGGAGCATGCGCTCCTTATTAAATAATAGATCGAACTATTGACGGCTAAATTGGCCGTCCTCTTTTTTGTTCAAAGAAAATTATTTTAGTATGACATACCAAAAAGTACATGTATTAGAATACTACGATGATTAAAATCAGGACTTTTCACTAAAAAAACAAGGGTGTTTCTTACGTAAATGTGGCATAGGCATTTGACAAAGTCACTATAAACCATATATTTTAAGTAAGTAACACCGCTTAGGTTTTTTAAAACTGATTATCGAAAGTCCTAAACAGTTATGGTATGTTAGATAATAGCTTAAGACGGGTTACGATAGAAAGGGGAAAAAGCAGTGTCCACTAAACCAACATTTGATTACAATGATGATGCGATACAAGTATTAGAAGGTCTGGAGGCAGTAAGAAAGCGACCAGGCATGTATATTGGTAGCACTGACCATCGCGGTCTCCATCATCTTGTTTTTGAAATAGTCGATAATTCGGTAGATGAAATTCTTGCAGGATTTGGTCAAACAATTACTGTTATAATACATAAAGATGATAGTATCAGTGTGAAGGATGAAGGGCGGGGTTTACCTACAGGCATGCATCATACAGGGAAACCTACTCCTGAGGTCATTTTAACAGTTCTTCATGCCGGTGGTAAATTCGGTCAAGGCGGTTACAAAACAAGTGGTGGCTTACATGGTGTTGGCGCCTCAGTCGTGAATGCTTTATCTGAATGGCTTGAGGTTACCATTCACCGTGGTGGAACGATCTATACGCAACGTTTTGAGGACGGTGGGAAGCCAGTTACGACGCTAGAAAAGGTAGGAACAACTAAAAAGACAGGAACTACTATTCACTTTAAACCGGATCCTACTATCTTTAGTACAACGTCATACAGTTATGACACATTGGCTGAACGACTTAGAGAATCAGCATTTCTACTAAAAAGCGTTAAAATAACCCTTATAGATGAGCGACCTGATAAAGAAACAAGTAAAGATGAATTTCAATTTGATACTGGTCTTGAAGCATTTGTCACATATTTAAATGAAGATAAAGAAACGTTACATCCAGTTGTATCTTTTCAAGGAGAACAAGAAGATATAGAAGTAGACTTTGCCTTTCAATATAACGACGGTTATACAGAGAACACTATTTCCTTTGTTAATAATGTTCGTACCAAGGATGGCGGTACACATGAATTAGGAGCCAAAGCTGCTGTGACACGTGTTGTCAATGAACACGCCCGTAAGCTGCAATTACTTAAAGAACGGGATAAAAATTTAGATGGCAACGATATTCGTGAAGGCTTTACAGCGATTGTGTCAGTGAGAGTTCCTGAAGAAAAACTTCAGTTTGAAGGGCAAACAAAAGGGAAGTTAGGCACACCAGTAGCTCGTTCAGCAGTTGACAATGTTATTTCTGAGAAACTGACTTTCTTTTTAGAGGAAAATCCAGAAATTAGTAATAATCTTATACGTAAAGCTATTAAAGCTGCTCAAGCGAGAGATGCAGCTCGAAAAGCACGTGAAGACGCAAGAAGTGGAAAAAAGAATAAACGCAAAGATGCGATGTTAAGCGGTAAACTGACGCCAGCGCAATCAAAAAATCCTGCGAGAAACGAACTTTACCTCGTTGAGGGTGATTCAGCTGGTGGTTCTGCGAAACAAGGACGTGACCGGAAATTCCAAGCCGTCCTACCATTGAGAGGTAAAGTGATCAACACTGAAAAAGCGAAATTAGCTGACATTATGAAAAATGAAGAAATTCGAACGATTATTTACGCCATTGGTGGAGACGTGGGAGCAGATTTTGATATCACAAATATTAACTATGACAAAGTTGTGATTATGACAGATGCTGATACAGATGGTGCCCATATCCAAGTCCTTCTCTTGACCTTTTTCTATCGGTATATGAGGCCTCTAATTGAAGCCGGGCGCGTGTACATTGCGTTACCACCGTTATATAAAGTGAGCAAAGGAAGTGGCAAAAAAGAAAAAGTTGAGTATGCTTGGGATGAAGACGGGTTAAAAAAGGCCATTAACAATGTTGGAAAAGGCTATATCATACAAAGATATAAAGGACTTGGAGAAATGGATGCTACACAACTTTGGGAAACAACGATGGATCCTGAGACTCGCACATTGGTAAGAGTGACCATCGACGATATTGCTCGAGCGGAGAGACACGTCTCTACATTAATGGGAGATAAAGTGGAACCACGCCGTAAATGGATTGAGCGTCATGTTATGTTTGGATTAGATGAAGAATCAAATATATTAGATAACGACAATTTGCAAGTAACAGAGGAGGAGTAATCCTTGGAAGAGAAAGAACGCTATCTGGATTTGCCGCTTGAAGAAGTGCTTGGCGACAGATTCGGCCGTTACAGTAAATATATTATTCAAGACCGAGCTTTACCAGACGCGAGAGACGGATTAAAGCCTGTACAGCGTCGTATATTATATGCTATGCACGTTGACAAAAATACAGCGGACAAACCATTTAGAAAATCAGCCAAAACAGTCGGTAATGTCATTGGTAACTATCACCCTCACGGCGACTCATCTGTGTACGAGGCCATGATTCGACAAAGTCAAGACTGGAAAATGCGTCACCTGCTCGTGCAAATGCACGGAAATAATGGCTCAATTGATGGTGATCCTCCAGCTGCCATGCGTTATACAGAAGCCCGACTTTCAAAAATTGCGTCAGAAATACTTCAAGATATTGAAAAAGATACGGTAGATTTCATGCCTAACTTTGACGATTCACAAGAAGAACCCGTGGTGATGCCAGCCAGCTATCCTAATCTCCTTGTGAATGGATCAACAGGTATCTCCAGTGGTTATGCGACTGATATCCCGCCCCATCATTTAGGAGAAGTGATTGATGCAGCTATTCATCAGATGAGTGCTCCTGACTGTACAGTCGATGATTTAATGCAGCATATTAAAGGCCCTGATTTCCCTACAGGTGGGATCATTCAAGGGATTGAGGGATTAAGAAAAGCTTATGAAACAGGCAAAGGGAAGATCGTTCTACGAGGAAAGGTCTCAATTGAGACTGTTAGAAGTGGACGAGAACAACTTATCATTACTGAAATACCTTATGAAGTCAACAAAGCGAATTTAGTTAAAAAAATGGACGAGCTACGTCTCGACAAAAAAGTTGACGGCATAGCCGAGGTACGAGATGATACAGACCGAACAGGATTACGGATTGTAGTAGAACTGAAAAAAGATGCAGATGCCCAAGGTATTTTACACTTTTTATACAAAAATACTGATCTGCAAGTCTCTTATAATTTCAATATGGTCGCTATTTATAATAAAACACCGAAACTTCTTGGATTAAAAGAAATGCTTGATGCCTATATTCAGCACCAAAAACAGGTCGTAACGCGCAGAACACGTTTTGATTTAAATAAAGCCAAAACGCGTGCTCACATAGTTGAAGGGTTAATTAAAGCCATTTCTATCTTAGATGACGTTATTGCTACAATTAGAGAATCAAAAGATAAAGGTCATGCTAAAGAGCAACTTCAACAACGCTATCAATTTAGTGAACCACAAAGTGAAGCAATCGTTAATTTACAGCTTTACCGATTAACGAACACGGATATTACGACGTTAGAACAAGAAGCTAAAGAATTACAAGACACGATTGAAAAATTAGAAAGTATATTAGCGACTGATCAAAATTTAATTAGTGAGATTAAAAAAGAGTTACGTCGCATAAAGAAAACGTATAGCGATAATCGTCGCACAATGATTGAAGAGGAAATTGAGGACCTAAAAATAAATCTTGAAGTCGTTGTGCCATCTGAAGATGTTCGGGTCACTGTAACGAGGGAAGGGTATGTTAAACGATCGAGTATTAGATCTTATACTGCGTCAAACGGTGAACCACCTGGTATGAAGGAATCGGATCGTTTATTATACTCAATGGAAATGAACACAACTGATACATTGCTTCTTTTCACAAAAAAAGGGTCCTATCTTTACTTACCAGTTCACGTACTTCCAGAAAACCGTTGGAAAGACAATGGCCAACATGTGGCCAATATTGTAACGATGGATAATGAGGATGAGATTCTTAACGCTATACCAGTTAAAGAATTTACTGACGAGAGATATTTAATGTTTGCCACTAAAAAAGGGATGATAAAACGCTCTGTTTTAAGTGAGTACAAAGCGCAAAGGCATTCAAAAGCATTAATGGCAGTAAAGCTGAAAAAAGATGATGATCTTATTTATGTTAGTTTAACAGATGGCAATCAGGACGTTTTTATCTCTACACATTTAGGATATGGTTTATGGTTTAGTGAAGAAGAAGTGAGCGTCACTGGCCAACGTACTGCTGGTGTTAAAGCGATTAACTTAAAAGCCGATGATAAAGTCATGAGCTGTCAATCGTTTACTGTGGAAGAAAAGCCATCGATACTGCTCATAACGCAACGAGCAGCTTATAAAAAAATGAGCTTAAATGCATTTGAAAAAACATCTCGCGCTAAGCGAGGGGTTGTGATGTTAAAAGAATTAAAGAAATCACCTCACCGTGTGTACAATGTCTTTTTAGTCCAGCCGACTGATAAAATTCATGTGGAAGCTAGTGACGGTTCACATGAAACGATTAACCCGAGTTCGGTTAGGCAAAATGATCGTTATACGAATGGCTCCTTCCTTTTCGATGTGAGTGTGTCTGGAGACATTACAGATGCATGGCTTGAGAAGAATGGGAATGATGCCACACCAGAAGCGATGGATCTAGTGGATACTTAATAATACTGAAACTTACTACTTTAAAAGCAAATCAGTTGCATAATGCCCTCTAACTGTAAGAATGAACCTTTACAGTTAGAGGGTTTTTGGGCTTTCTAATAAGTATACAATAATTATATTATGTAAACTAAATTGAATGCAATTATCATGTATAATTACTTCTTTTCAAACAATACTAGAGGGACAGAGGTGATTTCGTTTGGATAAGCAAAATCAGCATGAAGAAACACAGCTATCTTTACACGTTGATGATTATAAAGCGTATTTAAAAAACTTGTTTGCTAATGCGTATGACTTTCAAATAAGAACTAGTCATACCGAACAGGGGACAGAAGTTAATTTATATTATTTTAATGGCCTCGTCGATATAACACTGCTAGATGAGCTAGTGGCTAAATCGATTGTATCGATAGAGCAAAGCAACACCATAGATCCTAACGAGACGATTGTTAATTTAACCAATCACACGTTGCCCCTTAATTTAGATGACATTAAAGAGGGTTTATTAAATGGTCAAGTATTGATTCATATTAACGCACACTCACCTTACTTACTTAATATTAATAGTGATCCGGCTAGGCAAGTAGCAGAACCAACAACAGAATATCAAGTTTTGGGCCCTAAGATAGGCTTCGTAGAAAGTGTTGATAAAAATATTGGCATTCTACGCTATTATTTAAAAGACTGCGAACTTCATACAGTGGAAACTTTTGCAGGTAAAGAAAATACGATGAAGGTGGCAGTAGCATATATTCATTCGTTAATAGATGAAACAAGTCTATCGTTTATAAATAAGAAAATAGAGCATTTAAAAAACAAAGAAATTTCATCATTAGGACAATTAGCAAGGCATTTCCAGCATGATTTTTATTCACTTTTCCCACAAAGCATTTTAACAGAGCGTCCAGACCATGCAAGGGAAAGTCTTCTTGACGGTAAATTTGTGATTTTTCTCAGTTATCATACGTTTTGTATTGTCACACCCGTACAGCTGTTAGATACAATAGGAAGCATTGAAGACTCTTCATTTACGGTAAGCTGGAATAAATTAATCATAAGAGTCTTAAGACTTTTGTGTATGATTATCGGAACGACTTTACCAGCCCTTTACGTAGCCCTTGTAGCGTTTCATCCTGAATTAATTCCGACTACTTTTACACTTACCATTGCCCAGTCACGCTCACAAATTCCTATAACAGCTTCTATTGAAGCCTTACTTATGTTGTTTGCACTAGATGTTTTAGTAGAAGCGAGTATTCGTTTGCCGAGCTTTGTTGGTCAAACGATCGGGATAGTTGGGGGACTCGTTATTGGCACAGCGGCTGCAGAAGCTGGTATCGTCAGTAATATTATGGTTGTCACGATTGCTTTTACTGCTATATGTACTTTTGTAATCCCTTCTTGGGAATTCGTTTTTACATGGCGGGTTATGCGGTATATTTACGTCCTTGTAGCTTCTTGTCTTGGATTATATGGACTTTCATTACTTTTCGGACTTACGTTCTTACACCTTTGTAAATTGAAAGCTCATGATAAGCCTTATTTAGAGCCTATATCACCTTTTAATTTTAAGAAGCTTCGCACTTTTTTCCATTCGCGATCTTAACCTGAAATATGTAGAGTTGGGATAGGGGGTAGCTATATGAATGATGATCACCTTATGTATCGGTTCAGCAAAACTGAGTTATTTATTTTTACATACTCCTCGACAATTACTCTTGGATTAATTTTCCTTCCATATGTTTCCCATTTGGAAGTGAGAAGTGCTTGGTTAAAAGTGATAGTAGCAGGATTGCCTATGATAGGGGTCTTTTTCCTTATACAAACCGTCATAAATAAGCACAAGAACGCGGATATCCTTGATCTATTTAATCACTATACGTGGAAAATTATCTATTATCCGGTTTTAGGTTATATTTTCTTTAATGCGGTGATGGCGTGCTGTTGGGGCATCAAAGCACTTGCTTTTATTGTCAGAAGTTTCTTATTACATAATACGTCAGAGTTTGTCCTATGTTTATTCTTTCTATTAGTTGTTTTAGTAGGTTTACTCTATGGAATAGTTCCCATAACACGTTTTCTCGTACTCTTTTTTGTATTTGAAATCATCATTATACTTGCTGTTGTAAGTTTATTTTTTACAGAGGATTTTCGGCTTATTTATGTGAGGCCAGTGATGTCCACTGATATTTTGACATTTTTAGATAGTTCACTGACAGATCTTACACGGTTTACAGGGGTAATACCTCTTATAGGGTTCATTACATATATTAAACAACCTGAGAAAATGTTTAAAACCGTGAGTAGTGCTATCGGATTAGTTATGTTCACCTATAGTACCATCTCTTTGCTCGTTCTCGGTGTTTTCGGCTTTGAGCAGGCACTTGTGTTATTATCTCCACTAACATCACTTATTCAGGCATCGGCCGCTTGGGAAGGGGTTTTTCAAAGAATAGATATGGTTTTTATTGCAATATGGACACTATCATTTTATAAAATCGCCCTTATTCATTTTTGGTTTGTTCATTATTTATTAGTCAAACTAATACCTGTAGCAAGAAAGACTGAAATTGTGAATAAAATAGCCATTGTATCTGGCCTTTTAGCTTTATCATTTATTGTGCCAGGGTACATAGAATTCGACTCCTCTCTTTATTTTATGAACTTGAATTTTTACGCGGTCGTGACCCCTAGTCTGATCTGTATTTATTTATTAGTGAGACGACCCGTCACTAGACAAGGAGAACTATTTGATGGTTAAGAAAATCGTATTAGGATTGGTTTTTATAACTCTTTTGACAGGGTGTTTAGAAGACTCTAAAGAAATCGATCAACGAACAATCGTTCTTGGCATGGGGATTGATAAAATAGATGAAGATGAGATTCAGTTAAGTCTGCAAATGCCTGTTGTTGTGAGGCCAATGGAAGGAGAAGGGGAGATAGATCATTCTGAGTTTGTGACAGTTACGACGAGCGCCCCATCATTATGGGAGGCTTTAACAGATTTAGAAGCACAAACACCTACCGTGTTATTTTTCGGTCATCTTAAAACAGTCATTATTAGCGAACGGTTAGCTAAAGGTGGCATAGATGAAGTGATTGATTTCATTGATAGACGTTCACCGATCGATAACCAAGTACACTTATTAATTGCTTCCGATGTGGATGCTATTCTTAATAGTGAGTCACAGCTCGTTTTTTTGCCTTCGTTATATATCGAAAGGTTTTTTGAATCTGATCAAAAACTTTCTCGGACTGACATCGTACGTTTATTTGAATATCGACGTGACACGAATATGATCTCGAAATCTGCAACAATTCCTCTTATATATAGTGAAAATAATTTGACGATTCAAGATTTTGCTGTGTTTAAAGGCGATAAGATGGTCGATATCCTGTACGGAAAAGAGGCTGGATTTAGCCGATTGTTAAAAGAGAAACAGTTACGCCATATCAATTATACATTAACAGTTCCAGTCCCAACAAATGAGGCAGAAAACGTAGAAGTTTCTATTTCTTTAAACTTGAATTTAATTTTTAGTATATTACAGCATCAACCACCAAAATTCAACTTAGATCTAGATGGAAATATCGAATTTATTCATCTAAAAACGGAAAGTGTTGACCTGACAGATGAATTAATAGACGCTTTGAAGATAGAAGTTAAAAAAGTGGTAAAAGAAGATATTTTACACACGATAAATAAAATGCAGGAGAGCCGCACAGAACCGTGGCTTTTCGGACATAGAATCTGGATAGATGAACCTGAAGACTTTGATGAGGAACAATGGCTTAATAACGAATGGCCAACTGCGGAGTTTGTTATAAATATTGATCTTGAAGTTGAAAAAATTGGTCAACGAGGGATGCTAGATAAAATAAAGGTCGGCAGATAAATACATGTTTCAGTCGATTTTTATTTCGTCTCAAAATATTAAGAATACTTTAATTATGATACTAAAACGAAGTTTATATTATTGGTTCCTATAATTTATATTATGTAAACTAGATAATATAATTATAGGAACGATTGCTTGTACATCCTTTGAGTGATTGCTCTAATCCTTCCCTCCCGGTTTATTTAGCTTTAAAGTAAGTTTAATCAATTCTACTAGACTTCATTGTTTCGGAGTCATGTTTTAGCATTTCTAAGCATCCTCTTTCTTTAATTGAGCCATCCCTAATCCTGTTTTTACAATAGATTGACGTTCATTCTTGACTTCGAAACTGTCTGCCTAATATAAAGATCTCTCCATCTCTCTTTTCATGTTGAAATGGCATCTCCTTTTTAAAATGCAGTTATCTGTTATAAATATAAAAATGGTCGTTTTGAATGAGTTGTCTTTTAGACTAATATTAGAACGTCGGCACCCTTTTATGAATAATAAATAATCTAAAAAACCTCCCTCCGAGTAAATGCGAGAAAGGTAAATATCTTAGTAGTAACTAATTGACTAAGAATTCAATCGTAATGGGAACACCGGCATTTTGTAAGTTCCCATCAATAATCGTTAATGTTGTTCCGTCAAATGTTGATTCAGCATCTAGTTGAAGAACACCGTTAACGTAAAGATTATAGCTGGCAAATACTGTGGGGAAAGCTGTTAAACCTGCATCTGGAGTCGTATCTGCAAAGACAAAATCTAGATCATCGCCGTCTGGCGTACCATCACCAATCGTTGCGGCAAACCTTTGCGCATCTAAGAACGGTTTAATAATTGCCATTGTTTCACCTCCTTTATTACATAGTTAATGCTTAAATACTTAAATTTGTATTGGCAGATGCTATTGAAGATAAACACATTTTCCAACAGCGGGGTTTCTTTAAGGACTCTCTAATTCTCTTAAAACTAAACATATGCACTATTTTTAATTTAGAAGCGGTTAAATGTATCAGAAATGGTTGATATATCATATTATATATAACTAACCTATTATTTACTGTTTTTAGCTTTGTAATCACTAGGGCTAGTGGCATTCAATGGCTAAATCTCTTTGTCTGTGAGAGGTTTAAAGTCATATAAATTTTGAAGAGGACGGGTTAAAATGAGACATTTTAATAAACATAGTGTTTCAGCTAGCAGAGTATATGATTGGGTAAAAACCACATCTCATATAAAAATCAACATGATTCCCCCTCAACAGAAGCGTATTGCTAAGGTGAAAAATTATCTTTATTTTGCCGTTGCTGACGGTGTTAAGTCTGAGTATACAAATGATGATGAAATAAAAAAATATGGAGACAAAGGCATATTGGATCCAAACACGGTCTCTTACATTAATCTTTATTTAAACGGGATTTTACAGCCGAAAAATATTTATGAGATTAAAAAAGGGTTGCTCATTTTTTTGTCAGATATCCCTACTAAAAATGTCCCTATTACCCTTTCATTCGTCACGGTTTATGTATAACTTTTATCTATCGTCTTACATGTGATATAAACGTGTCTTATACTTTTTTTCGTACCCTTTACCTCTTGATTAATCTAAAAAGAGATAAGCAGTCAAATCGCTTATCTCTTTTCTTATACACTCTTACTGTAACCCTTCCATCTTTTTAATCCGTTCCTCTTGCTGTAAAAATTCATAATAAATTGTCATCGTGTTAGCTGGTTCCGTTTGAAGTCTTTTTAAATAGAGATCTTTTATAGTATCTGGTAGCTCATCATTCTTTTTAATTTTATTCGTAATGTAATCAAAACTTTTGAGATAAATTTCTTTACTTTGATACATGGATTCTTTAAAAAGTGCCAGTCCGAATGCGGCTGCTACTCCGAATCCAATAATGGGTATCATTGTTTGATCACTAACCCTCATATTTACGATGAGTACAAATAAATTCATTAACGAAAAAGTGAGTATCGGAACAGAAATAATTGTGTACAAGCTACTTTTTTTAATATATGGCGCTAATGTCGTTTGTATTTTTTCAAATTCAGTTTTTACATATTGAGAAGTTGTGTGATCGAGTTTCATTTTTAATGGATTCATCTCATTTTCTCCTTTCGTATCGTCCTGTCCATAAACAGTACAGATACTAATCATTTATTTTTTTCATAAAAGGTATGAGTAAAGCGTAAGGAAGCTTAAATTTTTCATTATCGATCTTAAGTTCAGGCTGTTTGTTTTCAGGTTCTTCCTCTAACTTAAGTTCACTTACTTTTTGGTGGATTTGCTCCATTTTCCTATCTAAATGAGACGCTGATTCAGCAGCTTCTTTTAATTCATCTATCAAATTTTGCGGAACAGTTTGATAATATTTGTAATATATTTTGTGTTCTAAGCTAGCCCAAAAATCCATGGCAATTGTACGTATCTGTACTTCAACACACACATTTTCAACTCTGTCCGACATGAAGATAGGAATTTCTAAAACTAAATGTAAGCTTTGATAACCATTTGCTTTAGGTTCTCTAATATAGTCCTTCACTTCAATTACTTTAATGTCTTGCTGTTTTTGAAGCATGTCACTTAATTCATAAATGTCAGAGACGAAAGAACATGTAATTCTGATGCCTGCAATGTCTTTAATATTCTCTTTAATGGATGGAAGAGAAAGCTCGTAGCCTTTTTTCTCAACCTTCTTTAAAATACTTTCTGGAGATTTCACACGTGACGTGACATGTTCAATTGGATTGTAGTCATGGATATAATGAAACTCTTGTTTTAAAATATCAATCTTTGTATTGATTTCATCTAATGCAAATTTATATAACATCATAAATCGTGTCAGTTCAATCTTTAATTCTTTTAGTTTTGACGGTTCGAACGTTTCTAGCGCGCGTGTTAACTCCATAAATCAGGCTCCCTTGTAAATTAGTATCGGTAAATAAGTATATTTTAAACGTCTTTCCCCTGCCCTATTGGCCTTTGCTTAAGAGTACATGAAGCATCATAATTTCTATATATAGTATAATAAATGTTTATGAACTCATTATGAACGAAGCTATTATGACTACAATTCTTTTAAAAGTGACTATCACAATTAAATTTTCAACACGAAAAACAAAACAAAGATAAAACGATATCATTAAAATGTTTTTAAGGATTTTAGTGAAAGACGATTTATGTAGAGGATTGCATGGATCGTTTTTATAAGTAGGTTTTATATGATGAAATTGGTGCAAGTTCTTACAATTTATGAGGTCATAATTGGTAACTTAGTTCATTTCAGACGAAAGACAATGAAGCCTGTCTATGTTTTATTATTTGATTACTTTTTTATTGCAACTAATTTAAACATTTTTTAGCTGTACTTCTTTTCTGAATGTGTCCATATGGATGAGCTTAAAGAGTTTATTTTCAGAAAGGATGTTGATGATGAAAAAAACGCCTAGAACTTCTGTAAGAGGGATCATCTTAACCGTCATAATGGTAGTTTGCTTTATCGGTTTTGACTCACTAACGATTGAAGTTTCAGCAGATAGACAGCTCCTTGGGGATGAAAATTTATCTATTGGTATGGCGGGTGACCAAGTTGATGAATTACAAATGCTACTAGTTAATAAGGGGTTTTTGGACTCGATTTCTAATAAAGGGAAATTTACAAAAGAGGTCCAACAAGCTGTGATTACTTTTCAGCAAGCTAGTCTTATTCAGCAAGATGGCATAGCTGGTCCGCAAACACTTGGGGCATTACAAGAATTAAAACTTGGAGATAACGGGCGGGTTGTGACTTATTTGCAAAGTAAACTAGAGACGCTTGGTTACTATAATGGCCCTATAGATGGTCACTATGAAGAGTTAACGCATAAGGCTGTTAAGCATTTTCAAGACGATTATGAACTTCAAGTTGATGGAATAGCAGGACCGAAAACATATGGAGCCCTACACACAGCACTTCAACAACCAGAGAAGAGAACAATCACGTCTCGTTCCAACCAACAAGAGGAAAAGCAGACTCAATCTCATGGTACAACGATTCAAATGGAGGCTACGGCCTATACAGCTTACTGTGATGGCTGCAGTGGTATCACTTATACGGGATTAGATTTACGTAGCAATCCAGCTAAAAAAGTGATTGCTGTTGACCCTCAGGTTATTCCACTTGGATCGAAAGTTTATGTGGAAGGATACGGTGAAGCAATAGCAGCAGATATTGGCGGCGCCATAAAAGGAAATCGAATTGATATTTTTATACCTAACAAAGACGATGCCTTAAAATTTGGCCGACAAATGGTGGATGTAACAATCAAAAATTAACCTAATGGTGACGAATGTTAGGTAAGCTATTCATCTCATTTATTATTCTGCTTGTATTGCCACATTTTCAACTTATACCTGATTTGACATCCGATACAATACCCAAGTAGAGCTGTTAATGCTGCTATAAATACCATCAAGCTAAAAACAACAGTTAAAACCTGTTGACCTAATAAGAAAAATAAAAAAGCGACACTTAAACATATCGTAGCAATCCATTGATTAAATAATTGTTGATCTTTATCCTCTGGCGGATATGATTCAGCAGGCTTTGATAAAAAAATCTTACCAGCTCGAATAATAGGATTTTGCTTCGTCACTAATGTGAGGATCCCTACACTAATTGGCACAAGCAAAACCCACGGAGAAATAATAAGGGAAAAAATGATGGATATGCATATGAATAGTTGGTTTAATTGTACTAATGGTTTTGGAATTGTCATGAGTTTCACCTATCTTTATCATTGTTTAGTCTAAATATTAAATTGGTAATGAATTTTTCCTTTCATCATTCAAAAAACTGCAACAGCTTGTTGCAGTATAATTGAAATTTACCCTCACATTATGATTCATCGTCGTCTGACAGCGGTTTTCTCCCTGCGAAGCCTTCCGTTTCAGAGTGATAATACGAAATCTCAGATTCCCCTTCCTTCCAGCACAGAAGGATCGTCTCATTATTTTTGATCGAAGGGAAATCAACTAATCCTGGATCAATTCCTTTCAACAGTGCACCTGTGTTTTTAATATTCGTGACATGTATTTGAGCCTGGATCTCAAGGAATTCTAGCTCACTTTCCATAAGAAATAGACTACTCACCTCTGTTTGTACATGCTCTTTCATCTGTAATTTAACTTTATTTAAGTGCTGTAATTTATGATCAAATTCAGATTGTAGTTTTTTTAGATGGTAAAGTTCTTCCTCTATAAGCGGGATCAGTTTGTTTGCTTCTTTTACAGTAAAATGTTTATTCGACATTTTTTTCACCTCCCGGTTACTACTAAGTATAGTAAACTTGGAAGCTATAATAAAGTCATTTGCACATGAAACCCTTTGACAATTGTGTGAAAATTTCACTTGTGAGGTAAATTGATTCATTTTTTGGCTAAAACAGTTGGATCAACCAGTTGACGAAAATAAATGGTGAATAGCCTAACCATATAGAAATGCCTATAATGAAACACGCAAAGCCTTGGGTAAGGAACAACGTACTCCATATGATGGAAGGAATCTTTGTAAGGTCTTCTAACAGTCCCGCGTCCCCTGTCTCATTTCTGTGGTTAAGCGTTAAGGTGAAAAGAACCCACGTACTTAAAAAAGCTTGAATTAAGAGCATTATACCTATAATTGTTAAAAGCCACTCAAGCCATTGTGAATAATTGTTAGCGTATAAAAAGTAAAGTACACTTAGTACAGAAACGATCCAAACCCAACCAGTTAAGTTTCTTACCCAAAAAATTAGATTATAAGTGAGAATTGCTGTTAACGTAAAAACTGCTGGCATGATCCATTCTTTGTCTAATGCGTACAAAAACAGCACGCTAAATAAGGAAGCAGCAGGGTAACCGGCCAACAAAGTTATGAGTCGGCCAAATAAGGATCTATGTCGGGTTATCGCAAGTCCACCAGTATTTGAATATAACGAAATGTTAGAGACCTTCCCCCCTGTCACAATAGCTGCAACTGCATGACCAGTTTCATGAACCATCGTATTAAACAATTTGAAATAGGGGCCGATTACAGGCATATAAGTTAAACACCCAATAATAAAAATCCATACGAAAACCTCAAGGTGTGATGTCACCATCATCAACTCACTGGTTTGAGAGCAAAGCGGTAGATGGCTTTAGCTACACCATCTTCATTATTAGAGCTACTTACCCAATCAGCTTCTTTTTTTAACGCATCCTGTGCATTTTCCATTGCGACACCGATACCAGCTTCTTTAATCATGGCCATGTCGTTTAAGCTGTCTCCTATAGCTAAAGTGTTTTCCATTTGACAATCAAGCTTACTGCATAGTTTGGCTAAAGCTACAGCTTTGTTGACACCAGCTGCATTTATTTCGATGTTAGTTAAACTCGAATTGGTCACTTCAAGCTCCTCATGTTGTGATAATAAATCAAAAAGTGTCTGCCTAACAGTATCGTCTTCAATTTGAAAACCGAACTTTAACCATTCCCGACTAAATAAATCATCCGGCATATCATTTCGCCACACACGGTCCACGGAAGCGGCCCAATGATCTGCCCTATGTTCATGTTTAAGTTTATATAACATTTCAATAAGATCTGTTTTTAATAAATTACGTTCAACTAATTGCCCAGAAACGTGCCATATTTCACTTCCGTTACCTGTAATAAGATACGACGTAAGCTTTAAGTCTTTTGCATATTCCTCACATGCAGCTAATGACCTACCAGTACTTAATACGACATGAATACCTTTTGCTTGTGCCTCGTAAATCGCTTGCCGAACACGATCAGATACGAGGTGGTCATCGTTAAGTAGTGTCCCATCCATATCTAGAGCGATTAGTTTAATTTCAGGTATTTTATTCAGCGACATTACCTATCCAACTCCCTTGCTTCGCCAGTTAGCGCGCATACGACTTTTTATGCTCGAGGCATGTTTCTACCGTAATAAATTTCATCCATTTCATGCTGGAGTTTTTGTGTGATTGCTTCTTGTTCAGATTGTGTGAGCGCCTCTTTCTTATAGCCAAATAAATAATCATCTAAATTAAAAGCTTTTAGCTTACATTTTGTATGGAAAATATTCTCCTGATAGATGTTGACATCTATCATATGATAATCATTTTTGACCGTCTCAGGAATGTAATTTTGAATGGATGTAATATCATGGTCAATAAATAACTTGTGACCTTTAACATCACGTGTGAACCCTCTAACTTTGTAATCAATCGTCATAATATCAGTATCAAAAGAGTGGATTAAGTAATTTAATGCTTTTAATGGTGATATTTCGCCACAGGTAGATACATCAATATCTGCTCGAAACGTGCTAATGCCATCTTCAGGATTATACTCTGGATAAGTATGTACAGTAATATGACTTTTATCGAGATGTAATACAGACGCTTCAGGTAAAGGCCCAGGAGACTCTTCAAAAGCTGACTTCGGTGCTTCTTCTACCGGCCCCTCTGCCACAAGCATCGTCACACTGGCTCCTTGCGGTTCATAGTCCTGCATCGCCACATTCAAAACATATGCACCAATCATACTGGCAACATCCTTTAATATTTCAGTTAACCGCTCAGCATTATATTGCTCATCAATATAATTAATGTATGCTTGCCGCTCCTCTTTCGTTTTTGTATAGCAAACATCGTACATATTAAAGCTCAATGACTTTGTTAAATTATTAAAGTCATGGAGTTGTATACGTTCTTCAGGTGTTAAACTCATGTGATCATTCCCCGTTCATAAAGATTATGTATGGATAGTAAAATCATTAAATGCCATAAATGACATTCGTTTGTTATGTATGTTTCACTTTTTCTCGTAATTTAAACGTTTAGCAGGTCGTTTATAGGTGGTAGTAAACGTGCGATGCTTTTATAAATAGCGTTTGACTTTTCCTAAGTTATGTCCACCACAGACGCCCTATATGGTTGAGAATCTTTATAGTTAACCCATTAATTATAAAGTATTATAAAGATAATTAATATGCCTATCAACTAAAAATAAGAGGAACATAATAAGAAAATTTATATTACAATTATTATTTTACATTCATTGTCTAAGACGTTTTATGATTTATGTTCGATACACGTAAGAAAAAAGGCTGTCAAAATGACAACCTTTTCAAATAAAGAATATATCGCCCGTAAAAAAATTTGCAAAATCAACTTCATTATCCTTGTATGCTATTCCAGAAAATTTTAAATGCCACATCTAGAGAATACTCAAAGGATTGCTTAGTATTATATAACAAATGAATAATCAATCCATCGAATAATATAAGGAAACTTACCGTACACTCATCAGGTGTATAGTTGAATAGTTCTTTCTCAAAAACTTTTCTAATCTCTGTTTTTAAAGAATTAAAATATAATAGATAATGTGAAGAAACAAAAGATTCAATTTCTAATGGTGTAGAAAAGGAAACTACTTGTAAAAAAGACGAATTTGGCTTATCGTGTGCTCGTAGCTTCATATCCTTTAAGAACCTATAAAGAATATCTTTTGAAGGTATGTTTGATAAATTTTTAAAATATTGTTGTGTAAACACTATTTCTTCTTCTATAACATCACTATAAATGTCTGTAAACAATTCTCTTTTCGAAGGATAATGGTAAGAAAGCGATTGTTTCCTTATACCGGACTCTTCTGCAATTTGTGACATCTTCACTCCCTCATACCCATATTTATAGAAATGTTTAATGGCTACTTGCTTGATTTTTTCTTTCGCCATATAGACCTCCCAACTCTTTAGGTTGCTGTTGCTTTTTCACTATTAAGTAAACCACATACATCATAAAAAATAAAATATATACTAATATGGTCACAATATAGATTGCTTGATAAGATGTAGCTGCTGCCACTAAACCAAGTATTAGAGAACCTCCACCTATACCAAAATCGAAAAAGTTAAAGAAAGTTGCCATAGCATCTTCATGTTCATGCTCATCTACTAAATTTATGCACCAAGTTTGAATTGCAGGTAATAGCGCACCAAAACCAAAACCATAAAATGTAGCAGCCATAAAGAAAGTAAAATCGCTATTAGCTGCATATAATATACTCAAACCAATAATTGAAAAAATAGACCCTGGAATTAAGATAATAGTTGGTCCGAATAAATCAAAAAGTTTTCCGGAAATGAGCCGAATAATAAAGCTTGCTAATGCAATAACAAAGAAAAATAACCCCACTTGAGAAAAGTCCTTTTCAATAGCATATAATGAGAAAAATGACATAATACCACCAGCAGCTATCCCTACTAAAAAAATAAGAATGGCTGGGTAAAACACTCTTCTTTCCATTATTTTCACTTTAACATTTGATTGTTTGTCTAATTTTTTACCTTCTGGTGCTCTTTTTACGAAAACGCCCATTACAACGGCTAATAGTAAAACCGCCATACCCCCTAAAAATAACCTTTGGAAGTCATAAAGTTCTAGTGTCATAATTCCTAGCATTGGACCAACGGATATTGCAACCGTCTCTCCTACACCAAAATAACCAATTCCCTCTCCACGACGTTCTTTAGGTACTATCTCAGCTGCAAGAGTTGCGAAATAGGTAGTAACGAGACCAAAACCCGCACCGTGCATTAAGCGAATAATTAACAACGTACTAATATCACTTGAAAGATAATAGGCACCTGTTGCAAGGGCGTTAATTAAAATCCCTAAAACTAATAAGAATTTTTTATCTATTTTACTTGCAAGTAAGCCTGCAAATGGTCGGGTTAGTATAGCTGATAGTGTGAATATACCAGTGACTAAACCAACCTGACTAGCTCCACCTCCTATTTCGGTAACAAATAACGGCAGGGTAGGTAATAACATTTCGAAGATCATAAATACCAATGAGTTGGAGATTACCACAAACACGAATGATAACGTCCATATTTTATTATTTGTATGTGTCACTTGTATTTCCTCCTAATAAATAATGTGAATACATCATTTATTATATCTGACTTATGTCAGATGTAAAGTGTTTTATATCGTTGTATTTTTATTTTTTTATATGACTTTCGTCAGAATGACGACAGTTAGCGAGGGAAAAACTGCCTTATCGAACTGAAAAATCCGATTATCGTAGTGATAATCGGATTCTAAGCCCTTTTATTAAAATTCATTTTGGTTTGAAAAAATGACTCTCACAATCGTGAGAGCCTTTCTTAATCACTAGGATGTATCCCGGTCGTCATCACTTAATGATTAGTGAAAGTCTTTACACTTTGACCGGTGATTCTGCACCTGTTTTTTCAAAAAATGCTCCCACTTGATCGAGTGCTTCTTTTGCATCTGAGCCATCTGCAGTGATAAAAAAATGATCTTTTTCCTTCATACTGATAATGATGTTAGCAGTTCCAAGAACGCATTTTGAGTTATAAGCTGTCATATTTTTGTGAATATAAATATCACTGCTAAACGTACTACATAGCTGGACGAGTTTTAAAACTTTGGACATGTTAAATGGCTCATTAAGCTGAATGTCCTTTGAGAGTTTCATCGTTAACCTCCTTATGACTCGTATAGCGTTCTGTTGGCTAATATATTACTAGCAATTCGAACGTTAACGGGTTATTTTGTTAGATAATTTATCGCTTTTTTTGTTACTAACATCAAGTACGATACAATGGCATACTTTTATTATATGATCTTTCTAATATCAGGTTTGAGTACCTCCCTACAAAAAAATTAAACTTGAGATGATTTTCTCAAGCTTAATTTAAGCCTATGAATGGGAGCTTATTTATATCCATGAAAAGCGAGGAGGAGTGGGTGAATCATCTGTCTTTTTTTCGGAACTTCTCTTATCATCTTCAGATTTAGGTTGCTCAGATTCCAATTTTGTTGGCTGCACTTCCTCCTGTGGTTTATCTTCAGGTAAGGGAACTCGTGCACCAAACAGAAAGTCTGACCAAGGATCTCTTCGTAAGATTGGTTGTTCTTTTTCTTCTTGTAGGGGTTGTGTTTCTGTAAGCTTTTCACCTTTCTGTTGCGTCTGCTTCTTACTAACCTTCTCTTCCATGTTTTAATTGCCCTCCTTCTTAATGATGTCTAACATAGTGTATTCATTGCTTTTTTTGATGATTGGGCTGATGACGTTCAATTTATTGAAAGAATATGAAAAAACAATACAGCTAACACGTTATAATAGTAAAACATTACAGTTAAGGGAGGCGTTTTAGTGAAATCGATTACTGATAATAGAGGAGAAGAACATGAATTAATACTTATTCTTACGAGCACTTTTTCTCTGATTACTTTCAGAAAAATTAAGCAGTTAGAATGCTATAAAAAGCCAACTCAAGCCTAAGCTTGACTACAGTATGCGAGTTAAAGCTAGTCCCCACGTGTGAAGGTATGAGGTAGCCATAACCGGCAAATAGGTCACATCACACTTTTAGACACCGAATGACGATATAGCCTAGATGATTTTTATATTTTTTTATGAGTTTTTCATGCTCATCAAGTATATCTAAGTAATGTAAATCGATATTTGGCGTCAATTGTACTTCATACGGTGTTTTATTAGCTACCATCGCGATCTCTTTTGCCTCAATTAACTCTGTGTTCACAAATCCAGCTTGTATCACCTCATCAATCCATTCATTGACTGTGCGTATGCCAGATAAGGTGTAAAAAGTTTGTATCTTTTCATAATCAGCAGGTTCAACTGGATGTATTAAACACATTTCATTTAAATACAATGTGCCGCCACTTTTTAATGTTCGATAACATTCCTTAAAAGCTTTTTTTGTGTCACAAAAGGCGAATACTGACTCAGATATAATGCCGTCAAATACAGCGTTAGGAAAAGGAAGATGTTCAATGGATGCTTGATGAACGGTTACATTCGAAAAGTCTTCTAACTGTTTAGAGGCTTTCATGACCATATTAGGATGATTATCTACAGCATCAATTTGACTATTAAGCGCTTTAGCTAAACGATAAGCCGTTTTACCAGTACCACATCCAATGTCTAACAAACGATGTGATTTTTCAAAAGCTTCATGAGCTATCATTTCCTCTGTCATGGCTTCTCCACCTGGATGAGCAGAATCGATGGCTAAGGCTGCGAGCATATCCACATATGTTACATGCATCATCAGGGTTTCCCTCCTTTCTGTAACGTTATTCCGAATAAACTAAAAACGTGCGCCTATAAGAAAAAAACCTTCGGAGAGAAAAAATAGAGTGACCTAATTAAATGAGACAAGGAAAAAACACCCCCATAGTCGTATATAAACTTAACGACAAATTTGGAGGTGTTTTTCTTATGGGCCGAAAAAATAATGTTTATCCAGAAGAAATAAAAAAAGAGGTTATTCGATTAAAGTTAACAGGAGAGTATACGAATAAAGAATTGATGGCACGCTTTGGCATTAAAAATAAAACACAGATTAAGACTTGGATGAGATGGTATAGAAAAGGAGAAGAACAACGATTAGCTCAACCTGCTGGAAAGCAGTATAAGTATGGAAAAGGATCAGAGGATATGAGCGAAATTGACCTGTTAAAAAGAAA